>CAYZVG010000006.1:0-24220 GCA_964481595.1 uncultured Occallatibacter sp.
CGAGATGACGGCGATGTCGGTGGTGCCGCCGCCGATGTCGACGACCATGTTGCCGGAGGGCTCGGTAATGGGCAGACCGGCGCCGATGGCGGCCACCATGGCTTGCTCCACCAGGTAAACCTCGCTGGCCTTGGCGCGATAGGCGGAGTCCTCGACCGCGCGCTTTTCAACCTGCGTAATCTCAGACGGCACGCCGATAACGATGCGCGGATGCACCAGCATCTTGCGGTTGTGCGCTTTCTGGATAAAGTAATTCAACATCTTTTCGGTGACTTTGAAATCGGCGATGACGCCGTCTTTCATCGGCTTGATGGCCACAATATTGCCAGGCGTGCGGCCCAGCATGTCTTTGGCTTCTTTGCCGACGGCCTCAACTTCACCGGTGTTCTTGTTGATGGCCACAATAGACGGTTCGTTCACCACGATGCCTTTGCCGGCCGCGTAGACAAGCGTGTTGGCCGTTCCAAGATCGATGGCCAAATCGCTGGAGAACATGCTGAAAAGCGAGCGCAGACCGTGCGATCGCGAAGTGCGCGAAGGATAACCGTTCAATGCCATTGGAAGACCGAATCTACCTCAAAGACTATTGTACGGCCAAGGGGACACCTCGCAGGTGTGGGTCGCAAGCAAACTGTGAGAAATCTCTTACCAGAGCGGGAATGAGATTTCATCCGCTCCGATTGGGGAACTGGGATAGTATGTCTCCCGGGCCCGCGAATCGCGGTTTACCCTGCCTGCGGCTTACCAGCGCAGTGGACGCATGAGGAGTTTATGGCGTATCCCACCTATTGCAATCTTATCGGCGGCCAATGGCTGCCGGCTGCCAGCGGCAAGACGATTCTCAACCTGAACCCAGCCAATCACGCCGACGTGATTGGAGCGTTTCCTTCTTCGCACGCCGAGGATGTGAACCTGGCCGTTGCTGCCGCGAAAAAGGCCTTCGCCGAGTGGCGTCTGGTTCCCGCGCCCAAACGGGCTGAGATTCTGTTCCGCGCCGGCAATTTGCTGATGCAGAACAAGGAGAAGTTTGCGCGCGACATGACCCGCGAGATGGGTAAGGTTCTTGCCGAGACACGGGGCGACGTGCAGGAAGCTATCGACGAGGCCTTCTATGTGGCCGGCGAGGGCCGAAGGCTGCTTGGCCAGACCACGCCAAGCGAGCTTGTGAACAAATTTGCCATGAGCATCCGCGTGCCGGTCGGTGTAGTAGGACTCATTACGCCGTGGAACTTTCCCATGGCCATTCCCAGCTGGAAGCTGTTTCCGGCGCTGGTCGCGGGCAATACCTGCGTCATCAAGCCGGCAACGGATACGCCGCTCTCTACCTACAACCTTGTCCAGACGCTCATGGATGCAGGCTTGCCCGCTGGTGTGGTGAATATCGTTGCCGGTTCCGGCAACGCGGTGGGCGAACCACTGGTGGGGCACCCCGATGTGAGGGCCATCAGCTTTACCGGTTCCAGCGCCGTGGGTTCACAGGTTGCGCAGCGCGCTGCCGCCGGATTCAAGCAGGTCTCGCTCGAAATGGGCGGCAAAAACGCGCAGATTGTGATGGACGATGCCAACCTGGATCTAGCGCTCGATGGCGCGCTCTGGGGTGCGTTCGGCACCACCGGCCAGCGCTGTACGGCGACCAGCCGCATCCTGCTGCAGAAGGGAATTGCTGCGGAGTTCACTGAGAAGTTTGTGGCTCGCGCCAAAGCTTTGAAGGTTGGCGACGGTCTCGACGAATCGGTCGAAGTGGGTCCGCAGGTGAATCCCAGCCAGATTGAGACTTCGGCAAAATACGTGAGCATCGCACTGGGCGAAGGAGCAAAGCTGCTGGCCGGCGGACACCAGCTTACAGGAGGACTCCACGCGCACGGTAATTACTTTGAGCCGACGGTGATCGGCAGCGTTACGCCCACCATGCGCATTGCCCGCGAAGAGGTCTTTGGCCCGGTTGTCAGCTTGATTGAGTTCGATAGCTTTGCCGAAGCGATCGAAATCGCCAACTCGATTGACTACGGACTGTCGGTAAGTCTCTACACCAGGGATGTGAACCGCGCCTTCACCGCCATCCGCGACCTGGAGGCGGGCATCGCCTACATCAATGCGCCAACCATCGGTGCTGAGGTGCATCTGCCTTTCGGCGGCGTCAAGCACACGGGCAACGGCCATCGCGAAGGCAACGGCGCAATCGATTTCTTTACCGCGTGGAAGGCCGTGTACGTGGATTACTCAGACAAGCTGCAAAGGGCCCAGATCGACAATGCGGAGTGACAATGCGGAGTGAGCCGCGCTCAGCGGTTCACTTTACCATCCAGGCACGCTGCGCATCCGAGCCTGCCCCGGCCAGCGTGCATGTGCCGAACTGATCGCACCGGTAGTGGATCCGTACAGGAAGATCCATCCCCTTGAGTGCGCTCATGGTTGGGTCTTTTCTCTCTACGCGAAAGGTCTTTCCGGCAAGTGTTTCGATGGTGCCTGCGGCCGAACGATAGCCGACGATCTCGTCATCCTCTTCAATGGAGAAATTCGAAACCTGAGGAGCGGATTTGTGCCTCCGGGCCAGGGAGCGCTGCTCGTCCGCTGCCGCGGTGCGGGCTTGCGCTTCGTCTGCAGCGGTCCGATCTGACTCCTGTGCTGGCGCGTCCGCACCAGCGGCGCCAAGCGCCGGGAAGTTGGATATAAACGCCCAGCTTGCCGTGCCGTCATACTGCTTTTTTGTGCAGGGCAGGGTTCCCTGCACCGCGATTGAAGTCAATTGCCCATCCGGGCCGTTTACATTCTCAAATACATCTTTCCCGTGCTCCCGGGCGATCTCCTGGCTCTCAAGCCGCGCGTTCTTCAGAGCCCGCGCCACGTCTTCCCGACTCACGCCGGATACGTCGGTCTCCCCTGAGGCGGGTGTGGCGTCGGCCGTGGAGTTGTTCTGGAGCGGATCGAACTTGACGAGGATGGTGTTTCCGCAGAGCACGGTGCCGGTTGGGTCCTTCAGTTGCAGGCCCACCCAAACCGGCTTGGGCGAGTGATAAACAGCATTTGCAAAGGCGGCGGATTGCCCTGGATCAGCCGGTTCGAGTGTCAGCTTGTAGTTCAACCGGTCGCCCCAAGTCGCCGTGAGATGCCCCTTCATCCCAATGCCGCTTGCGTTCACCGTTCCCATGTCGCCGGAGGTATCGGTCTTGCCGTGCAGCAGAAATGTGGCCAGAAACGCCACGAACGCCAGCACTCCCACCGCGATGACGAGGGTAATATTGATCTTCGACGGCTCAGCCGGGGTGTCTTGCTCTTCATCCTCCGGCGCCAGCAGGGGCGCTGCGTAGCGCGCCTGTGCCTCGGCGGTCGCATGGGCTTCCTCCGGGGAGGCGTCTATTGCTGCAGCAATGAACCGGTCATCAGGAGCCGCGGGCTTGGGTTCAATAAGCTCGTAACCGGCTACCGGTCCCGTGTATTCAACGACTTCGCCTTTGGCGCCGACAGGAGCCGATTTGATAGGCATGGATTTCCTTCATGGCAGCGAGAGCGGCGTGGCCAAACTGCAGTATCCCCCAAAAAGGGGGAAAATGTGAATAACGCAAACGAGTTATATGACGGCAAAACCCGCCTGAGTGTCCTGTTTTGAGACAGTCCGAATTCGAGACCAGAAACACTCATGAATCGCTCGCAAAGCCCTGACGGTGCGCGCTAAGAATTCGACCCTTCCCGCACGTCACGCAGGGCAAAGCTGGTTTCAAGCCTCGTCACCCCCGGCAGCCTGGAAAGCACGCTCCGGTGCAGTTGGCCGTAGTCATCGATGCCGGCCACCCGCGCCACCAGCATGTAGTCGTACTGTCCGGCCATCAAATGGCAGCTCACAATGTCGTCGCAGTGCCGCACCGCCTTCTCGAAGGCTGCCAGCACGTCCGCAGACTGCCGTTCCAGAGTCACCCGAATGTAGACCAGCCTCCGCTTGCCGAGCAGGCGGTCGTCGATCAGCGCCCTGTAACCGCGGATGGCCCCTGAATTCTCCAGCGCCTGGATTCTCCGGGACGCCGCAGAGGCTGAAAGGCCAACTGCCTCGCCCACCTCAAAGTTCGTGGCCCGGCCGTTGCGCTCCAGATAGCGAAGAATCGAGGAGTCGAAGTTGTCGAGACTGGCGCTGCCGGCGCTCTCTTCCTGATTTTCACGATTGTCTTCGGGCTCACCGGTTGATTTGTGCAAATTATCAGTTTTATTGTCGCGTTTTATGCTCATTGCGCATATATACAGCAACGTTTGCACACTTTGGAAGCTCGATCCGCCGTACTATGGGTCACACACACGAATGCGCATCCGGCGCCGCGTGCGATTCCATCGGCCTTCAAAAGCCGGACCGGAATGAGAAGGCAGCCCTCCGACTGCCGGCGGCGCCGGACGCGTGCAAAGCCAAATCAGTTCCTCGGGCATCGAATCCAATGAGTCACAGGAGCGGAATATGATCATCGGCGTTCCCAAAGAGATAAAGGACAATGAAGCCCGGGTTGGCGTAACGCCTGCTGGCGTCAAGGCGCTTACTGAAGCCGGACACAAGGTGCTGGTGGAGACCATGGCGGGGACGCAATCGGGATTCCCCGACAGCGAGTACCAGAATGCCGGCGCGGAGATTGTAGGCGAGGCCGGCTACGTCTGGGGCAAGTCGGAGATGGTGGTCAAGGTCAAAGAGCCCATCGAGCCGGAGTACGTCTTCTTCCGCGAAGGGCTGGTGCTGTTTACGTATCTGCACCTCGCTCCGCTGCCTGGGCTGACCGGCAAGCTGCTCGAGTCAAAAGTGATTGGCATTGCGTATGAAACCGTGCGCGACCGCCAGGGGACCTTGCCGCTGCTCACGCCCATGAGCGAAGTGGCGGGGCGAATGAGCGTACAGGTGGGCGCCACGTATCTTGAAAAGGAGCGGGGCGGCCGCGGCATTCTGCTGGGCGGCGTGCCTGGCGTTCCGCCGGCGCATGTCTGCATTGTGGGCGGCGGCGTGGTCGGCTCCAACGCGGCCCGCATCGCGCTGGGCTTCGGCGCAAAAGTCACGTTGGTCGACATCAATCTGAATCGGCTCCGTGAGCTGGACGATATCTTCAACGGCCGGATCTACACGCTGGCCTCAAACAGCTACAACCTTGCGCAGGCCACCGCTGAGGCCGACCTGGTGATCGGCGGCGTACTGATTCCGGGCTCGACTGCGCCCAAGATCGTGACTCGAGCCATGGTCGCCAATATGAAGAAGGGCGCGGTGATTGTCGATGTGGCCATCGACCAGGGCGGATGCGTTGAAACGGCGCGGCCCACCTCGCACTCCAACCCCAGCTTCACGGTGGACGGCGTGGTTCACTACTGTGTGACGAACATGCCGGGTGCGGTTCCGAACACCTCCACACTGGCGCTCACCAATGCCACCTTCCCATACCTGCTGCGCATTGCCATCAAGGGCGCGCGCCAGGCTCTGAAGCAAGACCCAGGTTTTGCCGAGGGCTTGAACACGTGGCTCGGAACACTCACGCATCGCGGCGTTGCAGAGAGCCAGGGGCGCGCATGGACGTCTCCGGCTGACGTGCTCGGGTGAGCCCGCCGCCGAAACCGAAAGCAGTCGGCTCTCAGCCAATAAGCGCCATCCCCTCGTTTGCCGCACTATAATCGCCGCATGTCCTTCCTGAGCGATCCGCGGCGTCGTTCCGTCGTCCTGTTTGGGGCCGGAGTCGTTCTGCTGATTGCCATGCTTGGCGCTCTGCAGGCGTTCAATATCCGCGTGCTCAATCCCATCACTCCCGGCGAAACATTTGTTTTTACCGCGGTTACGGTGGTGGTGTTCCTGCTGCTGATGGTCATGCTCATGCTGCTGCTCAGGAACATCTTCAAGCTATACGCGGACCAGAGCAGTAGCGCGCTCGGCGCGCGGCTGCGTACGCGCATGGCTCTGGGCGCGTCAATTATCGCTCTCACGCCCGCGGTGTTCATGTTTCTGTTCAGTTTCCTGCTCATGAACCGTTCCATCGACCGCTGGTTTTCGCAGCCCACCACGGAACTGCGTGAGGACTCGACGCGCGTGGCGCTGGAATTGGTGCAGTACGTTGCCAGCAACGCTCGCGGCGAGGCGATGTCAATTGCTGCGAGCGGCGCGCTAGACAGCGACCCGAAAGCGCTGCAAGACACACTCGCATCGCACCGGGTTACGCTCGATGGTGGTTTTGTGGTGATCTTTGACCGCAGCCGCCACCAGATTGCAAACTTTGAGGCTCCCGCCGCTTCCACTCCGGCAAGGCTGAATCCCTGGCAGGACGAAGGCGTCCGCAACGGAGAGGAAACCAGCGGACCTCTCGATGAGATCCTGCTGTCGGCGGCGCAGCGCAGCGACGTGACGGTGTTGAAAGTCGCTGGCCAGGAGTATGCGGTCGGCATGTCGGCTACGGCATCGGGAAAAACCGTGGTTGCCGCACTGCCCATGCCGCAAGGCCTAAGCCAGACCACGCTGCGCATCCGCGCCGGGGCCGCGGCATATTGGCAGCTGTTTCACGCGCGCAATGCAATACGCACAATCTTCTTTCTCATGCAGCTGCTCATCACGGTCTTTGTCTTCTTCTCAAGCCTGTGGATGGCGCTTTACCTGTCAAAGCAGATCACGCGCCCGGTTGAGGCGTTGGGCGTGGCCATGGACGAGATTGCCGCCGGCAAGTACGACTATCGCGTAGCCGCCATTGCCACCGGAGAAATGGGTGACCTGGTTCGCGCTTTCAACCACATGGCCGCCGATCTTGATACCAGCCGCCAATTGGCCGAGAGTTCCTCGGCGCAACTGACTGCCGCGAACCAATCGATCGAAGAACGGCGCCGCGAACTGGAGACGATTCTGGAGACGATTCCCAGCGGCGTGGTCACGCTCGACGGCGCGGGCACGGTGCTGCAGTCGAATCGGGCCTTCGCCGCACTGGTGGGTCTGAGAGACGACATTTCTCTTGCCGGTGAACAGATTGAGTCGCTGCTGCCTGCGGATCTGGCTGAAGACGTTGCCGGATTAATCCGCCGCGGTCATCGCATGGGAGCCGCGTCGACTGAGCTGGAATTCCGCCGCGGCGGCCGCAACATTCATCTTGCCGTGACCAGCGCGCGCCTGGAGTTTATGCGTGGGCAAACGGGCAACGTTCTGGTGGTTGAGGATACAAGCGAGTTGCTTCGTGCGCAGCGCCAGGTGGCGTGGAAAGAAGTGGCGCAGCGCGTAGCGCACGAGATCAAGAATCCGCTTACGCCGATTGCGCTCTCCGCCGAACGCATTGGCCGGCATCTCGATCGCGGCCAGCCCGACTCGATGGTCGTGATCCGCAAATGCAGCGAGGTGATTCTGGCCTGTGTTGCCACGTTACGCTCGCTCGTCGACCAGTTTTCCGCGCTGGCCCAGTTTCCTACACCGCAACCGCGCGCGTGCGACATCGATCAGATTGTGGAAGAGGCGCTGATGCTCTTCGCCGGGCGGCTCGACGGAGTTACAGTGCAAAGGGACCTGGTGGCGGGATTGCCGTCTGTGCTTGCCGACCCCGATGCGCTGCGCCGCGCGTTGGCCAATCTCATCGACAATGCTGCTGAAGCCATGCAGGGCAGCCTGCTGAAGGTGTTGAGCGTCCACACCGCGCTGGGCGAAGATGGCGGAGCGGTCGAAATTACGGTCGCCGACACAGGCCATGGCCTTACAGACGAGATTCGTGAACGACTGTTCCTGCCTTTCTACTCCACCAAGCAGCGCGGCACCGGACTCGGACTTTCGATTGCGGCCAAGATTGTGCAGGAACACGGCGGTTCCATCCGCGCCGAAGCCAACAGCCCCAAGGGCGCGCGGTTTCTGGTGCGCTTGCCATTGATGGAGCCGGCCGCGATTGAAGGCGGCGTTGAACCGGCAGTGAAGGAACTTCCCCAATGAACCATGTTCTCGTGGTCGATGACGAGGCGGAAATCCGCACGTCTCTTGAAGAGATTCTGCGCGAAGAGGGCTATGGCGTTGCCGGTGCGGGCACCGCCGCCGAGGCTCTGACGCTGGTCAACGACGCTCCATACGATGTGGTGCTGCTCGACATCTGGCTTCCCGATCGCGACGGACTTGAAGTGCTTGCCGATGTGCGAAAACTGGCCGCCGAAACCAGGCCGGAGGTGGTCATTATCAGCGGCCACGGCACAATCGAGACTGCGGTGAAAGCCACCAAGCTGGGCGCATACGACTTTCTTGAGAAGCCGCTCTCCATAGATCGCACGTTGATCGTGATAAAGAACGCGGTCGAGGCGCGGCGGCTGCGCACTGAGAACCAGGAGTTCAAGCGCCAGTTCAGCGCCGGCTCGATATTGACTGGTGAATCCATATCGGTAAAGGCGCTGCGCCAGCAGATCAGGCTGATGGCGCCCACCAATGGCCGCGTGCTCATCTATGGTGAATCGGGCACCGGCAAGGAGTTGATTGCGCGCGCCATTCACGCCGAGAGTCTGCGCCGCGACCGCGTGTACGTGGAACTGAACTGCGCCGCGATTCCCGAAGCGCACATTGAGGCGGAGCTGTTTGGCTATCGGCACGGTGCGCAGCCCGGGGGGCCCCCCGAGCAGCGCGGCACGCTGGAGCGCGCCGACGGGGGCACGCTATATCTGGACGAAGTGGGCGACATGAGCCTGAAGACACAGGCCAAGGTTCTGAGCGCGCTTGACGATCAGTTGTTTACCCCGGTGGGTGGTACGCAGCCTTTGCGCGTGGATGTGCGGCTGATTGCCTCAACCAACAAGGACCTCGAAGAGGAGATAGGCAAGGGCAACTTCCGCGAAGATTTGTTCTATCGGCTCAACGTTGTTCCGTTTTTTGTGCCGCCGCTGCGTACGCGCAAAGAGGACATACCGCTGCTGGCCCGCGAGTTTCTGGCCGACTTTGGCAGGCAGTACGGGCGACCGCGCATCGAGATCGGCGAAGAAGCGCTGGCCGCACTCGCGCAGCACAACTGGCCGGGCAATGTGCGCGAGTTGAAGAACGTGATCGAGCGCGTGCTCATTCTCAATCCGCGCGCGCTGCGCATCGAGCGCAAACATCTGCCGCCGCTGACGCACAAGACCGGCGCGCGCGCATCGGATGAGTTTTCAACTCTGCAGCAGGCGCGCGATGCGTATGAGCGCGAGTACATTCTGAAGAAGATTGAAGAGGCGCGGAACAACGTGAGCCACGCCGCCGAGCTGCTCGGCCTGGAACGAAGCCATCTCTATCGCAAGATGAAGGCGCTCGGCATCGCCGTGCGCGAATAGCCCGCACACCGAACCAGACTCTGGGATCGCAATCGGCTCCATGCTACGCTATGGCTCATGCAAACAGCGCCCGCCGCTGAAGATGAGCGCGACTCACCATCAGCCACCCACGAGCGTCCCTGGCTATTCACTTTCCTGAGCGCACCGGCAGCGGTCGTCGCGATTGGGCTGATCGATGGTGCGCTCTCGTTCCTGCTGCGGCGCGAAGGCGTTGACCCGGCGCACGGCGCGTCGATTGTGGCGCTGCTGAGCTTGCCGCATACGCTCTACTTTGCATGGGGCCCGGTTACAGACTTTTGGATGCGCCGGCGCACGTGGCTGATGGTGGCCGCGGCGGCGGCCGGTGCAACCATGCTGGCAGCGTTCAGCCGTCCGCGCTTGTCTTCGCCGAGCGGCGTGGCGCTTTTGTTTCTGGGCGCATGCTTTGGCGTGCTGGCCGTTGCGGCCTGCGGCGGGATGCTGGGCTCACTGCAGAGCGAGTTGAATCGCCGCCGCGCCAGCAGCTTTTACCAGACCGGCTCTCTGGTCTCTGGCGCATTTGCGGTTTTTCTTCTGGTGATGCTGGCGGACCGGCTCAGTCTCATCTGGCTGGGCGCGATTGTTGCGGCTATGGTTGTACTTCCGTCGCTGTTTGCGCTGATGGCTCCTGCGCAGACGGTTGCGGACGGACAGGGCGCGCGCGAAACCTTTGCGCGCATCTGGCGCGAGTTCAAACAGACGTTTCTCCATTGGGACGCGATTCCCTACACGATGCTGGTGACCGCGCCGTTCTGCAGCGGAGCGATGATCGGGCTACTGCCGTCATTGGCTGCCGACTACGGCGTGACCGGCGAACAAGTTGCGTGGATCAACGGGCTTGGCGGCGCGCTGCTTACGGCAGCCGGAGCGTTTGTGGCGTCGCTGATTCCGGTGCGCGTGCGTGCGCCGATCGCGTTTATTCTTGCCGGACTGGTGAACTCCGCAACAATGGCCGTGCTGGCGATTGGGCCGCAGCGCCCTGCCGTATATCTGGCAGGCACGGTGCTGTTTCTGTTCTCGATTGGAGCGGGCTACTCTCTGTTCACAGGCGTGGTGCTGGAGTTTCTGGGCGACTCTGGCAAAAGCGGCAGCGCGCGCTATGCGCTCATCAACTCGATGGGCAACCTTCCTGTTGCGTACATGGCTTACCTTGATGGGCGCGCATACGCGCATTGGGGACCGCGCGCGATGCCCGCAGCCGATGCGGTGTTGAGCTTTGCAGGAGCCATGGTTTTGCTGGGGCATTTTGTAGTAAGCCGTCGCAGGAAACAGGCCCGCGCCACAGTGATTCTTCGGGGGTGATGGATGGGCCACCTGAATCGAGCCCAAGATGACGGAAAGTTCATGCTTTCATCGCTGAACATAACAAGCGGTATGCCGATCTAGAAGGTGGAGGGAAACAATGATCAGTCCCATCTCAACGAGTGCAGCCGCCATTCAACCCGACTACCAACCAAAACCGGCTCCGGCCCCATCGCAAGCTGTGCCGTCAACACCCGAGCCCACCGATACGGTGAGCATTAGCGCGAAGGCCCATGCCGCAGCCGCATCGGGCGACGTGGACCACGATGGCGACAGCCATTGATTTCGGTTATCCCTTTTGAAAAGCGGCCCGAGCGAACCCATCGCGCGGGCCGCGCATGAACCGATCTTGCCAGCTGCTGAGTATTCCTGCGTATTGTGCCAAGTGAGGATCAGCCACTTTTGGTAGAAGAACGAACAACGGAGCACCGGGGCTGTGGGCCTCGGGGCTTATAGAACATCGGTCCACTGTGGCGAGGCGGCAAAGGCGGCGTTGATGAGGCCGACGTGCGAGTAAGTCTGCGGGAAGTTTCCCCACATGCGCGATTCGGCGGGATCGTAGTCTTCAGCCAGAAGTCCTAACCGCGAGAACGATGGACTTATGCGATCGAACAATGCACGCGCTTCGTCGCGGCGACCGGCGGCTGCGAACGCCTCAATCAACCAGAACGTGCAGATGACGAAAGCGACCGAAGGTTTGCCGAAACCATCGTTCAAACTGTACCGCTGCATCCAGTCGCCCATGGACAGGTCTTTGTGAATGGCCTCAATGGTGCTGATCGACTTTGGATGGTCAGCGGGAAGAAAACGCAGGCGCACCATTTGCAGCAGCGAAGCGTCAAGATCTTCTCCGCCATAGTGCCCAACAAAGCTGTTGCGGTTTGCGCTCCAGGAATTAGCGATGATTTCCGCATGAATCCGTTCGGCCGTGGAGCGAAACTCGGCAGCATGAGCCGGCGCGTGCCTCTCGGTGACGCGCACCATGCGGTCTGCGGCGGCCCAGCACATAAGACTGGAGAACGTCTGTGGCTTCCATTCGGTGCGATATTCCCAGATGCCCGCATCCGGAACTCCTACCAGGGAGATGGCCTTGTGTGCGAGTCCTTCGATCAACCGCAGTGTTGCCGGCGAACGTTCGGCACTCATGCGCTCGTCAAGAAAGATGGGCGTGAGCGCCAGAACCATTTCTCCGTAGATGTCGTTCTGCGAGTGCAAGGCTGCGCCATTCCCGATGCGCACCGGTCCCTCGCCGTTATAGCCCGGCCAGTTTTCAAGAATAGACTCTTCAAGGTTCTGCGAACCGTCAACGCGGTAAAGCGGGGCCAGATTGAGTCCGGGCGCACCGCCGGCCACGTTCAATAGATACTGCACGAATTGCTCACGCTCTTCAAACTGGCCGAGCAGCCCGAACGCATTCAGCACATAGTAGGAGTCGCGCAGCCAGCAGTAGCGGTAATCCCAGGTGCGCCCGCTTCCTGGAGACTCCGGAATCGACGTGGTCATTGCCGCAATGATCGCTCCCGTATCTTCAAAGCAGTGCAGCTTGAGCGTGAGCGCCGATCGGATGACCTCATGCTGGAAGTATGGCGGGATGTCGCACTGCTTAACCCAGCGCTGCCAGTAGCGTGACGTCTCGTTGAGGAATCGTTCGCACAATGGCGCCAGAGGCTCTTCGACCGGTGCGCCCCAGGTGAGGGCCAGATGCTGGCGGCCAGTGAGCGTAAACGGCTGTCCGCCGAGGTAGGAGAGGGGGATGTCGGTAGTCAGCCGCAATTGGCTGGCAAATCCCTCAAACCGGAGATGGTGCGAACCTTGCGTTTGCGAGGGGCGGATCTTGGACCAGCCGAGCCTTGGTTCGCAGGCTACTTCAATGCGGGGAGTGCCTTCGATGGGCTCGACGATGCGCATCAACTGCTTGGGACGGAACGCCCGTCCGAATTGCATGAAACGGGGCGCGAAGTCCGTTACCTTGAAAGAGCCCGTCGATGTTTGGAATGTTGTTTCAAGAATATTTGTATTGGGCAGGTAACGCTGGGAGCCGGATTGTCCTTCCGCGGGACCGATTCGATAGTGGCCGCCATCCTGAGAGTCGAGCAGAGTTGAAAAGACCGGTTCGGAATCGAACCGGGGGAGACAGCACCAGACGATCTCACCGGTGTTGTGGACCAGCGCAGAGTACTGGCAGTTACCAATCAAACCCAAATCTTCAAGCCGCATTTTTGGCATCTGTGCACCAGTCCGCTATGTTTCAATGCAAGTATGACACGCATGGCGCGATTCATCCTCGCCCTGATCGTGGGCTTGGCGCTGTTGACGTGGGCGGTTTCAGGCGTGGTGCAAACGACCGCGCGTGAGTGGTTCTATCGCGACGTTAATTCGCGCGCAAGGTTGGTGCTGACCGGCGCTCGGCAGTCTTTGGCGGATGCCTGGTACAGCAAGGAGAGCCTCGGGCGGCAACTGGTGGGGCTGGCGCGTGAAGAACGCGTGATGGGGGCGGCGGCCTGCGACCCTGACCTGAGCACGCGATCGAGCTCGCCAGGATTCCCGGATGCGTTCAACTGCCTGGCTGTGGGGCCGAGAGTCCGCGCCACCGAGCAATTTACGGGTAATACCGATCAGACTTTCCGCGTGTGGAGCACCGAAGCAACACTGCCCACTGGACGCGTCCAGGTGACGGCGATGCCCATCTTATCTCAGGGACAGGAATTGGGATTTGCGATCCTGGTGTATGACCTGAGTTATATCGATCGGCGGGAGGCCGCGGCGCAGACGTTCCTGCTGGTGGTCTTTGGCATCCTGGCCGTTCTCACATTTGGCATACCTCTGCTGGTGGCAAGAAGGGCACGTTCCGACTGGAGCTTGGAATTGCGCAACCTGCTGCGCGGAAGAGGAAAACAGAGTCGGGAATTCCAGCCAATTCTGAGCGATCTGCGTGAACTGGTTGGACAAATGGCGAACGAGCGGGAAGATGCTCCCGGCCTGTGGACGGCCGTGCGGCTGAAACAAACTCTCAACCGTCATCTGCGCGGAGAGAAGGTTGTCATCCTGGCCAACCGTGAGCCATACGTTCATAACCGCATGGACGATGGCCGCATCGAAGTGCAGCATCCGGCGAGCGGTCTGGTAACTGCCCTGGAACCGATCATGCGCGCCTGCTCAGGAGTATGGGTGGCTCATGGAAGCGGTAGCGCCGATCGCGAGACAGTGGACGCTAGCGATCACGTACGCGTACCGCCCGATGAGGAGTCCTATCACATTCGCCGTGTCTGGCTGTCAGAGGAAGAGCTGCAGGGCCACTATTACGGCTTTTCAAACGAAGGACTGTGGCCGCTGTGCCATATGGCGCACGCGCGACCGGTGTTCCGTTCCGATGACTGGCGGCAGTATCGCGCGGTGAACCAGAAATTCGCCGACGCGGTGTGCAGCGAAGTAGACTCAATCGACCCGATCATCCTGGTGCAGGATTACCACTTTGCGCTGGCTCCGGCGATGATTCGCAAACGCCTGCCGGCTGCGACCGTGATTGTCTTCTGGCACATTCCCTGGCCGAACGCAGAGCGTATGGGCATCTGCCCCTGGCGCAACGAGATTCTGGAAGGCCTGTTAGGAAGCAGCATTCTCGGCTTCCACACGCAGCAGCACTGCAACAATTTTCTGGATTCGGTGGACCGCTATCTGGAGACGCGCAGGGACCAGGAAAATAACGCGGTGGTGATGCAGGGACACCGCACACTGGTCCGTCCCTACCCGATCTCACTTGAATGGCCGGTGCACTGGGTGGAGATGTCGCCGAGCATTGAGGAATGCCGCACGCAGGTTTGGCGAGATTTGGGATTGAAGCCGAATGCGCTGCTGGGCATTGGCGTAGACCGCTTGGACTACACCAAAGGCGTTGAGGAGCGGCTGTTGGCCGTAGAGGTGCTGCTCGAACGGCATCCGGAGTTTCGGGGCCGTTTCACCTTTGCGCAACTTGCCGCGCCGAGCCGGACAAAGATAGAACGGTATCGGGAGCTGAACGAAGCTGTGGAGCGCCTGACGGAACGCATCAATCTGCGGTTTGGAACGAAGGACTACCAACCGATCATCCTGCTCCGCTCGCACCACGAACCGCCGGAGGTGTTTCGGTTCTATCGTGCCGCGGACCTTTGTTACGTAAGCAGCCTGCACGACGGCATGAATCTGGTAGCCAAGGAATTTGTGGCTGCGCGCACCGATCTAAAGGGCGTGCTGGTGCTGAGCGAGTTTACCGGGGCGGCACGAGAGTTGACTGAAGCGCTGATCGTCAATCCCTACGACATGGAAAGCAGCAGCGAAGCGATGGCCGCTGCGCTGACGATGCCAGAGGAGGAACAGAAAGATCGCATGAGATCGATGCGCACCCTTCTTGTTCAATTCAACGTGTACCGCTGGGCCGGAAAGATGCTGGTAGATGCCGCGCGGCTGCGCAACCAGGAGCGACTATTGGGACGCCTGACCGAGCGCTCAAGCGGAGGGCCGGGGTTTTGACGATGGAATAGCTGCGACAAAAAGCTTCGCTCCCGATGGTTGCGCCGTTGTGATGAACGATTGTTTTGCTTTAGCGGTCGGTGGTTTGCTTGAGGATGGGGCCGAGGGAGCCGGGGTTGTCGCCGGTGGAGGGGTTGACGCGGAAGTCCCAGACGGATTGGTTGATGTCGGACGGGGAGATGATTTCAACCAGCGCGTACTCGCCGATCGAGAGCGGCTCAAGCGGTTGGATTTTGAGCCAGTGCTTGCCGGGCATTACTTCAACCTTGGTGGGGATGGCGTTTTCGTCCTGGGTGACTGCGCCGGTGGGGCTCACCTTGATTGCGCCAACGATGCGGACGGCGCGGCGCTCGTCTACGCGGACAATGGCGAAGCCGGATTGCGCGGAGTGAGCGCCATGCTTTTGCGCCTTGGCGGTGGCGGCGTTGACGGTGTGGACGGTGACGGGGTGAGTGAGCACCGGCTCGGTTTCATCGACCACGTTGAGCGAGAGATAGATGACCGGATCGTTGACGTGCAGATGGACTTTGGCGTGTCCGCCGTCGAGCTCGAGGCTGGCTCTGGAGGCGGCAAGAGGATTGAGCGTGCCGAGGCCGTGACGGGTTTTGGCGTTCATGTCGAGATCGACGGGAGTGAGCTCGACCAGTTCGGGTGTGTCCTGAAAGGTGTCGAGGACAAAGACGCCGTCCTCATCGGGTAGCTCAAGGCCCTTGGCGACTTCAGGCGAGCGGGCGGTCTGCAGCGCGCGTTCGTCGGATTCCTGCTTGTCGACCTCGGCGGCGGCTTTCATGGCCGGGGAGCCTTCGTCGGGCGCAGGCTCTTCAGCCTCGGCATGGTCGCGCTCCCATTTGCGTGTCGCCTCCCAGTCCACCAGGTCGGCGGGCATCTCCTCCCAGTCGCCGCGTTCAATGGAGAGATAGCGCACGCGGTCGCCGGCCAGGGTGTACTGGCGCACGAGCTGGTAGGAACCATCTTTGAGGATGAGGCGATGATTTTTGGCCAGACCCGGCGCGTCGGGCTTGATGGGGAGGGATTTTGCGCTGTGGCCGGTATCGCTTTGACTGCTTTGGGCCGAGACAGCAGGGCCGGCGGCGAGCAGAAGGGCCAGGGAAAGCGCCGGCCAGCGCCGTGTTTTGAGAGGAAAGCCCATGGCAACACAGTTTAGACGAAGGAGCCGGGGCGGCGTTGGGGAGAAAACGGCGATTCGCTGAAACTCCCTCGGGATTCGCTGTAACTCCCGTTGTTTTGGAACGTCCAATGGACACGGCATTATAATTAAAGTTCCCGGAGATTGCCGTTTGACAGGAATGAGCGCACAGATACGCGGGGAACGGGGCAGGACGCCGTGGCTCTCGCAGACTGGGATTGGCCCCTGGGGCCAGGTACGCGGCATTGTGGCCGCGATCGCGGTGTCGTGCCTTCTTCTGCTGGCGATGCTGACGGTGGCCCAGGTGGCTCACCACCATGCCAGCGATACCGACGCGGACCACTGCCAGCTTTGCATTGCAATGCACACGCTGGCGCCGGTGGCGGCCGCGGCGACGGTTGTGGTGATGGTGCGCGTAGGCGCCTCGACACCGCAGGCCGTGCCGGCTAAGGTTGCCCGGCAACGCTATTCCCGGATTTTCATTCGTCCTCCTCCCTTCTCCTGTTAGGTCTTCGACGCATAGATTTGTACCTTTGGATCGTGCTTTCCCAGGTCCCCAAAAGCGAGGGACCTGGGGCACCCAGCTTCAGTACAACATCATGCGGTCAGAGACCAGGAGCATCGCTTCCGTCTTCATGCCGATCGCTTTGCCGCTCCGTTGAGGGAGCGGCCAATTGGCGCATCTTCAAAAGGAAAATCGAAGCGGATTGGTGCTCTCCAATGCTTGGCGACGCCGCGGCAGCACGTACCGCGGGACCATTTCCCCCTTGTATCAGACATTGTTCAGGAGACCGATTATGCAGTTCAATCGTGGCGATTTGCTACGCATTCTTCCCCTACTCGCGCTGGTTGCCGGCGCGCTCTCGGCCGCGGCGCAAAGCGGCAACGCCGGAGCCATACGCGGCACAGTGACGGACCCAAGCGGCGCAGTGGTGCCCAGCGCGACGGTGCGCTTGACCAACGATGCAAGCGGATTTGCGCGCACCACAATCTCAGATGCGACCGGCCAGTTCACCGTTGCGAACATTCCGTTCAATCAATATCGCGTGGAGGTGAAGGCCAAGGGGTTTGCCCCGTTAAGCCAGAGCGCGGAGATTCGCTCATCGGTGGGCGTGACCGTGAACCTTGTGCTGCAGGTGGAGGGCGCCAGCCAGACGGTGATCGTGGAAGCGCAGGGAGACCTGGTGGAGGACGATCCGACGTTCCATACCGATGTGGACCGCGAGGCGTTTATCAAGGTGCCGCTGGAGAGCGCGTCGTCGACGCTTAGCTCGCTGGTGACCTTGTCAACGCCGGGCGTCTCCGCGGACTCGAACGGGCTGTTTCACGGGCTGGGCGACCATGCGTCGAACTCCTTCTCGGTGGACGGGCAGTCGATTACCGATCAGCAGAGCAAGGTCTTCTCGAACCAGCTTCCGTCAGACTCGATTCAATCGATCGAGGTGATCAGCGGCGCGCCTCCGGCGGAGTACGGCGACAAGACCAGCCTGGTGATTGTGGCCACCACGCGCTCAGGGCAGGGAGTGACCAAGCCGACCGGCAGCGTGAACGCTTCCTATGGCAACTTTGGGTCGGCGAGCGGGGGATTCGACTTGTCGTATGGCGGCAAGAACTGGGGCAACTTTGTTGAAGCCGATGGGCTGAACACGGGGCGCTTTCTCGATCCGCCGGAGTTCGCGGTTATTCACGACAAGGGTAACGAGGAGAATGTCTTCGACCGCGTGGATTACAGTTTCTCGCCGGCCGATTCGATTCATTGGGATCTGAACTACAGCCGCTCCTGGTTTCAGACGCCGAATGCTTTTGAGAACGAGAATGTGCAGAACACGATTGCCGGCGGGGCGAGCGCGAACCCGACCTTTGGCAGCGTAGGCAACACCGACCAGACATCGAAGATCAACACGCTCAATATTTCTCCGACCTACACGCACGTCATCAACAAAGAGTCGGTGATGAACGTGGGCGTGTTCGCGCGCAAGGATTTCTACGGCTACAACCCGAGCGCGAATCCGCTGGCGGATCTGGGCCCCTTGAATCTGCAGACCTCGTCGGTGTCGCAATACCGCACGCTGACGGATGTGGGCGTTCACTCCGACTACTCGTATGTGAAGGGCGCGCACAACCTGAAGGTGGGCGCGCAGTACGGCCAGACATTTCTGCGCGAGCACGACAAGCTGGGATTGGTCAGCGCGACCTATAACGCGCCGTGCGTGGACGCCGTGTATGGCGATCCGCTTGCGGGCTACTCCGATACCTCGGAGTGCAACGGCGTGACCAACATTGCCAACGCCAACTATCAGGCAGTGCTCGCGCCCTATGACCTGACTCGCGGCGGCAGCGACTACTCCTACTTTGGCCATGCGGACGTAAAAGAGCTGGGGCTGTATGTCGAAGACCAGATCAAGGCCGGCAACTGGAACTTTAACCTGGGCATACGCGGGGATTTGTACAACGGATTGGCGGTACAGCGGCAGGCAGAGCCGCGAGTTGGCATCTCCTACAACGTGAAGCAGACCAGCACGGTTGCGGGCATCTCGTATGCGCGGACGCTTGAAACGCCGTTCAACGAGAACCTGGTGCTTTCAAGCCAGGGTTGCTCGAATGCGGTGCTTGCGCCCCTGCTGGCTTGCGCGCCAAGCGTGACGGGTTTCGTCACAAAGAAACTGGAGCCTGGGTTCCGCAACGAGTTCCACGCAAGTTTGCAGCAGGCTGTCGGCAAACATGCGGTGGTGAGCGGCGAGTACATCTGGAAGTACACGCACAACGCATTCGACTTCAGCGTGCTTGGCAATACGCCAATCACCTTCCCGATCGACTGGCACAGTTCGAAGATTCCGGGGTACGCTCTGCGCGCTGAGATTCCTGAGACACATGGATTCAACGCCTACATTGTTACGTCGTCGGTAGCCGCGCGGTTCTATCAGCCGCAGATTGCGGGCGCGGGAGCCACCGCCAGCGCGACGCAGGGCGGAACCTATTCCCCGTTCCGCATCGATCACGACGAGAAGTTCAACGAGACCACCCACGCGCAATACACGGTGCATAGCAGCGGCTTGTTGAACGGCCTGTGGAGCGGCTTTAACTGGCGCTACGACTCGGGCCAGGTGGCGGGATCGACGCCTTGCTACAACCCAGCCGATCCAAATACCGCGTGCGCCAACAGCTCGTTTCTGCCGGATGGCAATCCCGCGATTACCGGCGGCGCGAGCGATCCGGCAATCGTGAACGGCGTGCCGGTGGTGCTGCTGGTAGACAACAATATTGCCGCAACCGCCAATCCCGTGACGGGAAATGCGGTCTACTTGCCGCTGACGCCGGGCGAGGAGTACCAATCCGGCTTGAGCTGCAACGGAGTAAAGGCGACAGGCACGAACCAGCTCGGCACGCAGTTGTCGAGCGATCCCGATGCGCCGTACTACTGCCCGGCCGCGCAGCTCACATCGAGCCTGATCAAGATACCCGGCATCAACCAGGGCGATAACGACCACAATCCGCCGCGCATTGAGCCGCGCAACCTGTTCGATGTGTCGGTGGGCAAGAGCAACATCTTTCACCGCGAGCATTACAAGACAGACCTGGATGTGACGGCAATCAACGTGGCGAACAAGTTTGCGCTGTATAACTTTCTGTCCACGTTCAGCGGGACGCATTATGTAACTCCGCGGTCGCTGACGGCGAAGTTGACGGTGAACTTTTAGGCGTTCAACTGGGTGATTTCGTGGGTTGGGTTCGTGCCGTCCCCGGTCTCAAAAACGAGACCGGGGGCACCCGCATTGTGATTTGGAATGAGCACCGAGAGCGAGGTCGCGCGCCATAGGAGCTACTGCTTCGGCAGAACGATGTGGGATGCACCAGCGATGCAGGCAGCTTGCATGTGACCTTGTTTGAGAGGTTCTAAAGGGCAGACTTCGAAGTCGCCGTAGACAGTCCATCCACCCTGCTCAGGCACACCTTTAGGCAAAGTGAAATGGAGTTCGGGAGCCTCGTTATCAAGAGTCGGACTATCGTGCCTGAATCCGTATCGATTACTGTAGATGCCATAAAGATGGTGGGTTCCTACGGGCCAGAGCCTTGTGGATGGCGTGCCGTTGCCGGCAGTGAGTCTTCCATGGACACGTAAACAAGTTGCGGCGATTTCAGGCGTTTTACATGCCTCTAGGCGATACGTTTCCTTCGTCGCTCCTTGCGTAGAAGCGAGTATGAACACAAGAGTAAGTTGTCGAAACATACCCAACACTTTACACCCTCGTTTCAGAGAGTATTATGGCTGGCGGGTGGCATCGGTGCCGGGGGGAGCAATTTGAAATCTTCCGCCAAGAGTGGGAGTCCGGTGCCTCGCTTTTGGACACCGGGGATAGCACGAACACACCGGTGGCTCCATCTCGCGTTTGAGACATGAGGTGTGCTCGCTGGGATCACGCAGCCGCTAGTGCGCGCTGGTAGGTCTGGTAGATTTCGCTGCTGAAGCAGGCGAAGATGACCTGCTCGATGCCTGGGCTGCGGTCGAGCTCTGCCCGTGTCTCGCCTACGGCGATTTCAACGGCGCTGGAGATGGGAAAGCGGTAGACGCCGCAACTGATGGCGGGGAAGGCTATGGTTGCGAGGTTGTGGTCGCGGGCAATCTGGAAGCAGGAGCGATAGCAGCTTGCCAGCAGCTCCGGCTCGCCATGCCGGCCGCCGGTCCACACGGGGCCTACGGTGTGGAGGACGTGCTTTGCGGCGAGCCTGTATCCGGCGGTGATTCTGGCCTGGCCGGTTGGGCAGCCGCCGAGAGTGCGGCACTCGGCCAATAGTTCAGGGCCGGCGGCGCGATGGATGGCTCCATCGACTCCGCTGCCGCCGAGCAGGGTTTCGTTGGCGGCGTTGACGATTGCGTCCACGGCGAGAGTGGTTATGTCGGTTTCGAGGACTGAGATTCTGTTGGCCATGGCCGGCGCCTCCGACTGCATGGTAGCTGGCGGGGATTGAGGCTGCAAGAGTGGAGAGAGTCGCTGTGCCACGCGAAGTTCGCTGAAAAACAACCGCGGATCCCTCGCTCTGCTCGGGATGACAAGGCCTTTCCTGGATGAATTGCTGCGGTATCCCCGGTCTCAAATGCGAGACCGGGGGCACCCAGTGCTCTGTGGTTGATTGAGATGTTTATCAGCGGTTGTGCTATCCCACCCATCGCGCGATAGTGCTGCGCGATGGATGGGGCACGGCGGGCTTTGTGCTTGGTTGAGATGCGGAGCAGCTTGGGTTCGTGCTCTCCCAGGTCCCCAAAAGCGAGGGACCTGGGGCACCCACTCTTTGTGTCTGGACGAGATCTGTTGTGCCTGGTCTCTGTGGGGTGCGGCGGCGCTGTTATTTCCTGGCGAAACAGGCAAGTACCTCAAGATATGACTGTTATAGCGAATAAGGACTGAGGTTTCCTCAGCCGGGCGAGATTTTTGGCTTTTTTGGAACGCCGACTTCTGCCATACTTGATTGTGCCCACCTGGTACGGCCAATCCCAACAAATACAAAAAGAAGGTGCATCGATGTCGGCAAAGTACGTCTTTGTGACGGGCGGAGTTGTGTCCAGTTTAGGTAAAGGTCTGGCGGCAGCCTCGATCGGCTGCCTGCTTGAGAGCCGCGGTCTGCGCGTGAACATGATGAAGTTCGACCCCTACCTGAATGTGGATCCGGGGACCATGTCGCCTTTCCAGCACGGCGAGGTTTTTGTGACCGACGACGGCGCGGAAACCGACCTCGATCTGGGCCACTACGAGCGGTTTACGCACGCGCCTCTGTCGCGCGACAACAACCTGACGACAGGCCGCATCTACGAGCAGATTATCCAAAAGGAACGGCGGGGCGACTACCTGGGCAAGACCGTGCAGGTGATTCCGCACGTGACCAACGAGATAAAGAACGCGATGCGCAAGGTCTCGGCGAACGGGGCCGATGTGACGATCGTGGAGATTGGCGGGACGGTGGGCGACATTGAGTCGCTGCCGTTTCTTGAGGCCATTCGCCAGATGCGGCAGGAGCTGGGACGCGAGAATACGGTGTTTGTCCACCTGACGCTGGTGCCCTACATTCTTGCCGCCAAGGAGCTGAAGACCAAGCCGACCCAGCACTCGGTGAAGGAGCTGCTTTCGATCGGCATCCAGGCAGACGTGCTGCTGTGCCGCTCAGACCGGCCGCTGGCCCGGGAGATGAAGCAGAAGATCGCCGCGTTTTGCAACGTGGAAGAGCGCGCGGTGATTGGCGCTACGACGGTGCCCTCGATTTACGAGGTGCCGCTGCGGTTTGCAGACGAGGGATTGGACGCGCTGATTCTGAAGTACCTGCACAAGGACGCGGCAGAGCCGGACATGACCAAGTGGAAGGATCTGGTGGATCGCTGCTACCACCCCAAGGACGAAGTTTCAATTGGCATTGTGGGCAAGTACGTGGAGTACGAGGACAGCTACAAGTCACTGAAAGAGGCACTGACGCACGGCGCGGTCTCGCAGAACCTGAAGCTGAAGGTGACCTGGATTGAGGCTGAGGGTCTGGAATCGAAGAGCCCGGAGGACCGCAGCTACGAATCGCAACTGGAGGGCTTTGACGGGATTCTGGTTCCGGGCGGGTTTGGCAAGCGCGGCATTGAGGGGATGCTGAACGCGATCCGCTATGCGCGTGAAAAGAACGTGCCGTACTTCGGAATCTGCCTGGGGATGCAGACGGCGTGCATCGAGTTTGCGCGCAACGTGTGCGGACTGAAGGACGCCAACTCAAGCGAGTTTGACCCGGCGGCGCAGCATCGCGTGATCTACAAGCTGCGCGAGCTGCTGGGCGTGGAGGAGATGGGCGGCACGATGCGGCTGGGCGCATGGGCGTGCGTGCTGCAAGAGGATTCGCTGGCGGCAAAGGCCTACGGCGGCGCTATCGAGATCAGCGAGCGGCACCGGCACCGGTACGAGTTCAACCGCGAATACGAGGCGCTGCTGACCGGCGGAGGGTTGCGGCTGAGTGGCACCACTCCCGATGCGACTTACGTTGAGATTGTGGAGATACCGGGGCATCCGTACTTTCTTGGTTGCCAGTTTCACCCCGAGTTCAAGTCAAAGCCGCTGGAGCCGCACCCGCTGTTCAAGGCGTTTATTGTGGCCAGCTATAAGAACCGGCTGCAACGGCTGGCTGCGGAGCCGAGCGAGGCTCAAAACCTGACGAATGCGCTGTGATGGCGAGGGCTGAGGGTGCGGCTACTGGAGCAGTACCGCGCCCCTGAGCCTGCCGGCCAGCGCGCGGTCGAATGTGACCAGGGTAAGATTTGCTGCCTGCGCGAAAGCGGCTAGATAGGCGTCTGCCCACAGTTTTGTGGATGCCTGATTTCCGCCGGTGAACTGGCGAAACAGAGGATCGATCCCGGCTGGCTCTTCCATCATCCGATTGCCGGAATTGGCAAGGAATGCGTCGTATACGGCCCATGCCTGGGACTGTGAAAGCACTTCGTGTCCCATCGCGCTTTGGTTCGTCAGCAGACGAAGCAATCCAAGTTGAGTGAAGCGGCAAAAGTAGACTGCTGCGTCGTTGTCGAGCGATGAGCCCCAGGCGATGGCTGAAGGATGATGAGGGTGAATCTCGTGGGCCAGCGCCAGCCACACATTCACGTCAGGGAAAAGGAATGTACTCGTAAACACCTTCCTCACCCAGCTTCAACGTGCCGGGTTTCTGCGACCGAATCACAGGAAACCGTGGCCTGCCGCTCTCTCCGGACGCCGCGTTGCCGCTTCCGAGCTTGATCGCTATTCCGTCCAAAATGAGTTCGCGCAGGGTGGTTCCCTCATTGGCGGCACGGACTCTCATTTCGCGGTAGAGAGGATCCGGGATGTCGACGGTGGTGCGCATAGAAGCATATTAACATATTTATGGATTTGTGCGAGACCTTGCACCTGGGGTCGCAGCCGGTGTTGTCATATTTCCCAATGGAGCCGCTCCTGGGCCGTAATGGCCGTGGCACCGTGGACCACTTCAATCTTCACGGGCGCG
>CAYZVG010000007.1:0-14329 GCA_964481595.1 uncultured Occallatibacter sp.
GACGCGGCATCGACAAGCGGTGCGTCGTAGATGCCGCCGCCAGCGCCTCCGTCACTCAGCAACTCCGTGTGTCCCCTGGTGCTAAACGATGTAGCGGTGCAAACCGTTCCGGGCGTTCCGGAGTTCACCGAATACAAGTAGCCGCGGGTATCGCCGACAAAGACGCATCCAGAGACGAGATCGTAGACCGGGGATGCAAGCGGATAGGTGTTACCAAGATTGATCGTTTGGGGCCCTGATATTGCGCCGCTGAATACATTGTTGAACTCTTCGAGACTGCCACTGTCGTCGCCCACTAAGATCGAGTCGTCAACAGAGTAATAGGCGTAATACGGCGAAGAGTAGGTGTCATTGTTGGTGAGCGGCGTAACCGTCATGCAGGGCGCGGTGCAAGTCGCAATATCTGCCGAGATAGTGGGCGCTGTGGGCGCGGTGAGCGTGCCGCTCGCGCCGATCCACTTCAAGACCACGAGCTCGGATGCTGTGCCGTTGGATTGGACGAAGGCAATCTTTGTTCCGTCATAGGAGAGGGTCGGAGAAGTGGTCACAGTGTATCCGGTGTTTGCACCCGACTCCGTGTTGAATGCCCAGTATGTTGTTGGGACGTTGCCTCCGCAGCTTGAGTAGATGTTGCTATAAGCGATGATGCTTGCCGCGGTCGCCGAGCCAGGCTGGCCAGTCGGGTACACGACAAAATCTGCAGTGCAGCTTGCCGTGGTGAGGCTGGGCCCGTATTTGGCGGGCGAAGCATTGGGCTGCACGGTGGCTGTTGCGCCGCCGCCGAAGGTTCCTGTGCCGGTATATGCCGAGAAGCCCGACGCCGTGACCGTGTAGCTGTTTCCGGCAGCTCCCGGGGCTGCTGTGAATGTAATACCTGCGCCATTTGCCACCGCGCTCAATACTCCGTTAAACGAAGGCCGAGCGTTGACGGCTGTGGCAATATTCGAGGCCACCTGCGCCGAACTTACATAGTTCGACCCAGACCAATACGCGAATGTGGGCGGCGCAGCTGTGCCTGAGGTTGCGCCGTCAGTGCCATTTGCGAGGGCAGCGCCTGTCCAGGTGAAGTTGCCAAGAGTGCTTGCAAGCGTGACCGAGTTTCCAGTCGTACCCGGCGTTGAAGCTGTCAGCGTTACAGTGCCCGCGCCTGAAGCTGCTGTCACCCCGAGCGTGGCGCTGTTGTCGCCAATTGCTGTCGCGAGGGCGGTGGCGTCGTCCGCAATCACATTATCGATTGCAAAGCTTGTGGCTGAGGTAGTTCCATTTGCGCCGCCGGCCAGATTCCCCCCGTTCCAGGCGAAGAACCCGGTTGTGGGCGTAACGGCATCGGCATTGGCAGCAGAACCCCATGTGGTGGCCGAAACTGTCACATTTGCGCCGGTTGAAGTTGCCGTCACGCCTACCTGCGTGGCGTGGGCAAGATCGCAGGCGTTTATCGCAGCGGTAAGGCTTGTGGCTAGAGCCGTGGTGGTGGCGGCAGTTACATAGGTGCCCGCCGTTGAGCTTGGGCAAGTCTGTGTGCCATTGCCGCCGGTGGTTGTTCCGCCCCACGAGAAGATGCCTGTGTTGTTTGTGGCGCCGGGCGTGAAGGTCGTGAAACTGCCTGGCGTGGTATGGGTAACCGTCACGGTATTCGAGTTCCCGCCGGTGCCCTGAGTGGCACTCACGCCAGCGCCCGCCGGGCAGGCAGTAATCGCCGCGGCTAGGTTGCTTGCCAGCGTATTGTTGCTGGCGCTGGTCGCAAAGGTTCCGGATGTTGAGCTGCCGCAAGTATTGCTGCCGGCAGAGCCGCCCGTCACTGTACCCCAACTGAAGAGAGTGCCGAGGTTTGAACCTCCGACCGTAAGGAAAGGTCCGGGTGTTCCGCTCGTAATCGTGAATGTACTGCCAGTTGAATAGGCGGAGGTCACGCCGATGGCGGTATATGTGCCGATGCAACTGGTAATTGCCGCATTCAGGTTTGAAGCAATATCTGAGGTCGCGGTTCCAGCGCTGCTACCCGTGGCGAAGGTGCCTGCGGTGGGGCTGGTGCATCCGTTCGAGCCTGCGCCACCAGCGGTCACGCCGCTCCACACAAAGTTGCTAGCCGTCTTGGCAAGCGTGAAGGTGGGATAAGCTCCGAGCGTGGTGTCTGTAATGGTTACGACGCCGCCGGCCACCGAGGAGGTCACGCCAACTGCCGGGTAGGTAGTGTTGCAGGCATTGATCGCCGTATTCACATTGGAAGCAACCCCAGTGAAACTCGTTGGATTTATAACAAATGTGCCGGCTATAGCGCTTGTGCAGGAATTAGCAGTACCCGCGGCAATCGAGGCGCCGCTCAGTGTTAACTGGGCTGCATCGGATCTTGCCAGCGCGAGCAATGCGCCAGTGTAGTTGGTGACAGTAACTACGTTGTTTGTGACCGATGCAGTGACGTTTGGAAGAGCTACAGTGTTGGTACCGAAACACCCACTGCCGGTACCGCTACTAATGCACAGAGCATTATTGGCCGTGATTGCTGCCGCAATATTGGCCGCGTATTGGTTATTAGTAAATCCATTGGAGCGATCAATGCAATAAGCGGTAGTGCCACAGCCAGAAGTGAAGGTATAGACCTGTGCGCCTATGGTAAGGGTATCGCCAGACGAACCCCGGCTGTTTAACGTGACAGTCCCCGTGCCCCCGTTGCCGGCCGTCAAAACCAGCGCGTTCGAATTCAAGCCGTTTGTAATCGTGATCGTCTGGGTGGCTGTAGGGCCGGTGCTGGAGAAAGTTCCGGTGGCGTGCGTTCCCGTAGCGTTAGTCGTCAAATTCAGCGTGTTGCCATTGACTCCGTTGGTGATAGTGATCGTTGGCACTGTCGTTGAAGTAGGAGAACCCGAAACCGTGCCGATGGCGCTCCCTGCCGTTGCATTGGTGCTCAGCGAAAGAGTATTTGTCCCAGTGTTGACCGAGATCGTGGTGGCTGCCGACGGTATCCCCGAGAAGGTGCCCGTCGCGTGCGACCCCGTGCCGTTGTTGGTCAAGCTAAGAGTGTTTCCGCCGTTCTTGATCGTGATCGCGTTGCCCGTTAGCGGTGAACTCGCAAACGTTCCGGTCTGCGTTGCTGCCGTCGACAGGCTATCTGTAAGGGTGACGGTACCGCCGGTTCCCACAATCGTCACCGTCTGAGCGGCAGCCGGGGTCCCGGTAAACGTTCCTGTCTGGCTAGCCGAAGTGGGAGCGCTGGCGTGGAAGGCCACGCCGTCCACCGTAAGAATAGAGCCGCCAGTGATCGAGGTACCATTGAGGGTCCCAACTGTGCCCGTGGTCAGCGATGCGCCAACGCCACTGCCGAGGGGCGTGGACCAATCCTTCTCCATCAGGTCGGTAAACTTCTTGTACGGCGTACGGCCCCCGCCACCGCCGTGATTCCAGCCCAGGCCGAGCCCACCGCCATCGCCCAAGTGGCCACCTACTTGGCGCGGGCCTCCGCTGCGCTTGAACTGCTGCAGTTGGAAGCGCGTATCGCCGGTAATCTTCAGCCACTGATCGAGCCTTCCCTTGCGCTCGGCCTCTTCACGCGTTCCTGGGTTCGAGTAGACGAGACGATGATGAGTCCAGTCATCGACGTAGGCCGGCGGCTTCCCTGGGTCGTCCTGCGCCTTGAGGGATGGAGCAAGAGCGGCGGCGAGGACGAGCGTGAAGAGGGACGTGGTGACCGTCGAAGCGATCCGGGCGGGGAGAGGAAGGGCACTGAACATAGTTCACAATCTCCAATTACACGTTGAACTGCGAACGACCGAAGAACCGCAGCAGAAAGCAGAATCGCCCGCCTGCGGGCTTTGCGAAACAATGGCCTGAAACGATGAATGAAAGCTCAAGTTGCCGTTAGGTACGGGGCCGGACACGTCCTTGAGACTTCCTTAGAATTGTTGCCGATTGCGCGCTCGAAAGCTAGTAAAAATCTAATGCAATCAACACAAAAGTGGTACGGAAAAATCAGCGGTTGATTGCTATTGGCAGGGCACAGAGTAACTGGGACGCGAAAAACGCTCGAATGCCGGAGCGATACGCGAGTTTTGAACCAATTTGCATGACATGTGTCTTCCAAATTGGGGAGAAGACTAGTACGAAGCTGCACTGTTTGACGGATGACATACGCGTGTTAGCGAGATGCGGCGTACTGCGATTGAGAATGACCGGTGAGCAATCGCGGATGGACAGATTGCCACAGAGACGCCTTCGCCGGTAGACTAATCGAGGTGGACTGTTCGGAATTGCGCGGAGTGAGACTCTGGGGTGCACGGCTCAAGATTCACCGGGAAGAGCCGAAATGCGCCGGCAATCGGCAGTTGCCGGAAAACACGGAGAGGTGGCAGAGCCCGGTTGAATGCACCTGACTCGAAATCAGACATAGTCGCAAGGCTATCGGGGGTTCGAATCCCTCCCTCTCCGCCATAAACCTAGCTAATAGAACGATTTACAGACAATGCGAAACGATCATAGGCTGCCCTGCCGGGTGGCCTTTTTAGTCGGATTAGTGTTCTGGCGGGTGTTGGTGAGTGAGCCGCGCCTTTAAGGTTCTGTATGTGTGCAGCAGCATTGCCGTAATCGTCTTGGGTACCGTTGCTGCGGCGAGCAAGACAAGAAGCCTGGGCTGCCGGATTCGATAGCGAAGCGATTGCAGAGCGTGTGTGCGGGCACCCCGGCGATCCTGGTGCTTGAATAATTCTTCGGCAAGCCAGCCGTGCGCTTCAGTGAGCACCTCGCGCTGCATGGCGACAGGAAACTGCCCGGTCCCTCGCTCGCGCGCAATGGCTGCATCCACAGTTCTTAGAAAATTCAACGCGAGCTGCTTTTTATAGCGAGTAAGACGGTCTTCGAGTTCCAACTGGTAAACGGTCGAAGCAACGTCGATGAAGCAGACGCTTCCCCATTTGCACGTCCTGAAGTGGAAGTCATAGTCTTCGCCAGAGACTGACAGCGTCTCATCGAATCCCTTGACCTTTGCAATCCTGTCGCGCGACAGCATCACCGTAGAGGTGTGGACCAGGTTGCCTCGCAGCATGGCGGTGTAGATATCTCCAGCGAAAGCGCGGGCCCCTGGATCGAGAACGCCACCCAAACCGGTTAAATCGGAAAGTGCGCACGAGGCGGGAAACAAATCATCCGGCGATGGAAAGAAGCGATAGGCCGCGTACATCTTCCGCAGGTATCTGGCAGCCACAACATTGCCTGATGCGTCAACCGCTTCAAAGTCTGTCCAAACCATACCGGCTTCAGGGAAGCGCCGAAAACAGGCGAGCTGGACGGCGAGTTTCCACGGCCTCCATACATCGTCGGAGTCAAGAAACGCGACATACTCTCCCTGCGATGCGCGGATTCCTGCATTGCGGGCGGCGGAAACGCCGGCATTCTGCTGGTAGATATAGCGAATTCGCGGATCGTGGCTGTACCGCGCCGCGATCAGCTCCGCGGTGTTGTCGGTGGAACCGTCGTCGACCAGGAGCAGCTCCCAGTGAGCGTGCGTCTGTGCGCAAACACTATCGATTGCCCTGCCGACGCAGTAGGCGCGATTGAATGTCGGCACGATGACACTGACGAGATCATCCATTCGGCTCTTCCTGGGTGAAGAAAGAATTGGGTTGCTTCATCAGTATATGTGCGCGCCCAGCGCGAGGTTCTTGCAAGAAGTCCTTGTGTGCCGATTTGAAATACCAGAGCAAATAAAATGCGGCGACGACTGAAGTTGCTCGAATCCGATTACGAGATTTGACGATTGGTATGGATATAATGCGTGAAAGCAGTTGCTGCCATGTGAATCGTCTACTCGTCCGGCGAACAGATACGATTGTTCCCTGCTCCCGGCTGCTTGCGGCAAGCTGAAGCTCCCATTCCCCAGGGTGGCTGTATGGGGCCATGATCGGCGAGGAAAGATATCCAAATGGGTTTCATACATCGATGCGACGAGAACGGGATGAGCGTTACGTTGATCCGAGAGCTCGGCGCAGAACGAGACAACGCCGAGCGCGAGCTGGTAGAAGCAGGAGTGCCCCTTCCAATCACTTGCAGATCGGCGTGGGCGGCCAATCTGTGGCGGTCTGACCCGTGGTTTCTGGTGGTGCAAAATTCCAGCGGCAGCGCGTGCGCTGGCGTCGGAATTGAAAAGACGCGCACCCGCGCCCTGCCCGGACACACAATCTTGACCGTGCGCAGGTTCGGGGAACGAATTCCTCCGCAAGCGAGCAAGGCTGCGCTTGAAGCTCTGGCGCTGCTCGCAAAAAGTGAACCGTACATCCTGCGCCTCACCGTTCACCTCTTTTCGCGCGAGCAGCACCACGAGACGGATGAGACCCTGCGAAAACTAGGATTTCGCCAGGTGCAACCGCCTGGCTCCTACCGGCACACGCTGGTGATCGACCTCCGGCCGACTGAGGACCAGATCTTTGCAGCGTTCAGCGAGTCTGGCCGGAACAAGATACGAAAGACGGCGAGGAAGTCACTGCGTTCCGAGGTCATTACCGACCCAGCGTATGCTGGTCGATTGACGGAGTTGCAAAACGAGGCTCTGCAGCGAACCGGTGGTCATTTTGCATCGGAAAACTGGCTGGGGATCTTGAAGATGTCGAAGGAGCATCCGGAGCTTTCTCAGGTCTTCGGGTTGTTCGCGGGCGAAGACAAGACGCCGCAGAACATGATCGCCTTCGGCTGGGTTTGCAATCACGGAGACCACGCCGAATACCGAGCGGCCGGCTCAACAAGGCGGCCCGACCTCAAACTGCCATACGGCTATCTGATCGCCTGGGACATGATTCGCTGGGCCAAGTCGACAGGGGCGCAATGGTTCGACATGGGGGGAGTCACGCTGGGTGAGGCGGATGAAGCAGCGCTCGAAGGCATCTCGAACTTCAAGCGGTCGTTCAGTCGCGAGGTGGTTGAGGTTGGCGCAGAGTGGGTGCTCGAACCATCCCCGTTTCGCGCCCGTATGGCGGACCTGGTTTCGAACTGCGCGCAGCAGATTCGCAAGTGGAGACGGAAGCAGGCCTAGACACATCAATGCGCAGGCCGCCTCCGATCGAAACAGGATCAAACTCCCATCATCACTCTGATGTCGCAGTTGCGATTCAGCTACTCAGCAAATGCCGGCCTGATCAGCAGCGCAATCACCTTATTCGCGGGACCTGAGATCCTTTGGGGCAACACACCGGTCAGCGCGCGCAGACGAGAACTATCCTCCGGCTGCAAAACGCGCATCGCATAAAGCAGAGTGAACAGAATTGCCAGCGATGCCGATCCCCCGGCGATAATCCCCAACAGCGGTGACAACCGCGCCACAATGTAGGCGGCGGAGAGAGATGCCGCTGCGCTGATAAAAACGACCTTGGCAATCAGTGCCCACGGCAGCTTCACTTTGTAGAGATAAATGCCGATCGCCCACATGAGTCCAACGGCGGTGAACTCCGCCGCGCCGCTGCCTATGCATGCGCCCACGGCACCTTCTCCACGCGCGCCAATCAGCCACCATGCCACGCTAATGTCGACGATGCCCGCAAAAACCGTTGCGCCAATCACAAAGCCCTGCCGCTCGTGGCTTTGGAGCAAAGTCTGCACAGGCATAATGAATGCCTTGGGTAAGCAGAGCAACGGCGCAAGAGTAATGACGGCAGCCGCCCCAGCATATTGATGTCCGTATACGAGCAAGAGCGCGGGAGCGGCCAATGCTGCCGCGATAAAGTGGAGCGGGATGGATGTAAGCGCGAGGTAGCGAAAAGTCGATGCAGTAATCTCAGGAATCCGTGACTTGTCGCGGCCATACTGGGCAAAAACGGTTGCGCTCGCGGCCGATCCAAAGATCGACGCGGAGATCAGCAGCCTCTCCGCCATGCTGAATGCAACCGAGTAGTAGGACACCTGCCGTATATCGGCGCAAAGGTGCTTGAGAAGAATAAACTCGGAGCGCTGCCAAACCACCATTTCAACCAGCATCACAGCCACGCTCTGCCAGGCAAAGCTGAACATCCGCTGGCCTAATCCCTCTGGCTGCACATGAGTCGTCTCCCATGTGAAGATATGGCGCATGGTAGGAATCAGCCGCACGAGAAAATCGATGATTCGCATTACGAACATCGACGCGCCGACTCCGATCACTCCCCAATGGAAGACGACCGTTGCGAGAATTGCCATCGCGTAAATAGAAATCGAGATGGCCGATGCAGGCATGTTTCTAGAGAGCTGTTCCGACGCTACGTTCGCCTGCGCCGAAATGGCATTGACCATGGAGGGCCAGATGCTGAGCACTACTAGCGCACAAGCCAGCTTGTATTCTCCCTTGGCATCGCTGAGCACCCAAAACAGCAGGCCTGCGGTAACGGCGCTCGCCATCACAGCCTGCAGCAGAAACGTGTGCCAATAGATGTAGCGCGCAGTTCCGCGATCTCCCATGCCGAGAAACTCGGCCATGTACTTTCTTGTAGTGGTGGGAATGCCCAGTCCGCCCAGATCACCGACAACTGACGCTATCCAAGTGACGTAAATGATGTAGCCCATCTTCTCAGGGCCAAGCGTGCGTGCAATGGCGATCGAGGTAAATAAAGTGAGTAGACTATTAATTGCGTTTTCAAGGCCGTACCAACCGGTGTTCTTGGCTATGGTCTTCGTATTCGACATCGATGATCCGTATCTGCCCATCGGGGCAATGGGATTTCAATTCCGCAGTTGTCGCCGCGCCTTTGTAGATCGGCCGGCAGCTTGCATTTTTATGGCTAGCTCAGGCCTTGCAAGGCTATCCGTGCATCCTTCGCTATTTCAGAGTTGGGCGCAAGCGCGAGCGCCTTTTTCAGATGAATCGCTGCATTCTTCGGGTCGCGCATTTTGCTGCAAACCATGCCGAGATGGTATTGCATCGGAGCGCTATCCGGGTTTGAGTTGACGGCATTTTCAAGCAGGTCGCGCGCAAACTGGTATGTGCCTCGCGAGTAGTAAGCCCAGGCTAGCGTATCCGCGGTATTCGGGGAGTCCGGCATGGCCTGGCGTGCCGTCTCGGCAAGCGATAACGCAACGTCGGGAGATTGGCCGCTGAGCAACATGCGATAGGCCAGATTGTTCGCAGCGATCGGTTGCTGCGGTTGGATCTGCAGCGACTTGCGGTAATAGACATCGGCCTTTTCTCCATCGCCACGCGATTCCTCAAGAGTGCCGAGAATTGCGAGAGCCCCGGCGTCGTGCGGATGTTCGTTCGACCATTTCTGCCAGGTTTCAATCTCGTTTGCTGTTTCACCCCGTTGGATGGCGATCTGCGCAAACAGCATCACCGCCTCGCCATCGGCCGGATTCAATTCCATGGCCTTACGAGCAGCGGCCGCCGCCTGATTCAGATCCTTTTCCCCAAGCTCTATCTGCGCCAAGAGATCGTAGAACGAACTTTTCGCCGGGGCCTTGCCGATCTGCGCGTTTACGCGGTCAAGCGCTGCCTTGGGATTCTTTTGATACAGATCGTAATCAACCAGCAATCGCAGCGCTTCAACCGAATCAGGGTTGTAGATCAGCGCCTGGCCGAGCATCGCGGAGCCCTTTGCAAAATGCTTCTGCGCAAAGCTCAATTTGCCGAGTTGAAGATAGGCCTGCCAGCATTGCGGGGACAGTTTGATCGCATTGCGCAAGTCGGCTTCGGCCTGGGCAGGCTTGTTGCGATCCATTTCGACGATCGCCCGCCACACATATCCATCCGCAAAATTCGGTGAAGCTGCAATCGCCTGTTCGGCGACATCGGCCAGCGTGGCTGTATCCCCGCGCCGGCTTGCGAGGCTCGCCCATTCCTCAAGTGAGTTCGAATCGGACGGGTCAAGGCTCACTGCCTGGCGAAAACTCGCCTCCGCGAAGTTTGGATTGCCCATTGCCAGCGCCGCTTTGCCCAACCAGTACTGAATGAACGCGTCCTGCGGAAAGCTCCTTGCGCCGCTCCTTAGAGCATTAAGAGCTTCCGCCGAATTGCCTTCGTTCAGCAACAGCACCCCATTCAATGCCAGATAGCCCGGGTCTTTGGGATTGCTCTTGATCAGTGCGTCCAGAGACTTTCGAGCGGTCACAAAATCGTGGGACTCGATCAGAACGCGGATATACCCTTCCTGTACGGACGCATCCTTTGGAAACCTCACCGTCAGCGCCGCAAACTCTGCCTTGGCTTTAACGAATTGTCCAGTGGATGCGTAGTAATTCGCCAGCATGCTCGCGCCCTGCGGTTCGCTGGCCAGGTCCTTTGAGGTTTGGCGAAGCGCCTGTTCTGCGCGCGCCCAGTCCCCTTCCTTGAGGATGACTGCTACCACATTCGCTCTTGCGGTGATGTTCCTGGGATCGGCGGTGACAGCCTCCCAATCGAGTCTTTCCGCTTCCAGCAGGCGATTGTTCCGGGCGTAAAAGGCGGCCAGCAGAAGCTTCGCGTTCAACGAATCGGGTGCGAGTTCCACGGCCTTCTTCAATTCGCCTTCGACCATGGCCGCCTTGCCTGCATTGCGTTCTTCAAGCAGCGCAAGATCGTCGTGAAATACAGCGTTCTTCGGGTCCAGTTCGAGTGCCCGTTCGATTTCGTTCAGCGCTTCTTCGGTCTGGCCTATCCTTGCGGCAATTGCAGAACGCAGCGCGTGGGCTCCGGGGTCGTCGGGCTGCGCGGCCAGCGCGGCATCGGCCTGGATGTGCGCGTCTTCGGTTCTTCCCATGGCGAACAGCAGGTTGCCAAGTTCGACGCGGGCCCTGTTGTTGCCCGGCTGGGAATCCACGGTGCGCTCCAGTTCCTCGCGCGCGGTGTCGAACTGTCCCAAATGCTCATAGGCCTGAGCAAGCGCATAGTGCGCCTCAGGAAAATCCGCATCCACCTTCAAAGCGTTCATATATTGAATCGACGCTTCCCTGTATCTGCCCTCCGCGCTATACCTGTTCCCACTCTCGAGATACCGCTGCTTCCTCAGCGCAGGATTGCCAATACACCCCGTCGACATTGCCGCAACAACCAGAAGCATGACCATCGGCAAAAATATTCGTTTATTCATTCGTCCTTACCTGTTTCAAAATCCCGGTTGCATTGCCACCAACTACCGTTCTAAACTCCGCTGATTTGTTCTATGCCCTGATTCAACACGCCGTCCGCTATCAAAACCGCTCACCTCAGATTCCTCCCCGCTCTTTAATCCGGAATGAAACGGGGCAGCATGGGGACCAGTTGCCTGGCAAATAACTCCGCACGGGCCTTGGCTTGTGCGGCTCCCTCTGAGGGTCCGATGGGCGTGGCAATGCGCACCAGCGCACCGTCGGTGCGGTTCATCCGCATCGCATCCACCACCATTTGAACTCTTGCCATGTACTCATTGGCAATGCTTCGTCCGTGTGCCTGATACCAATAAATGACGAACTGCTCTTTCTCGCCGTCGGAGATCACGTATTCGCCTACCTGGTGCGGTTTGCCGTTTGCGTCGCTCAAATCTACGTAGCGCGAAGACTCAAACGACCATCCAGCGCCGGGAAGGCAGTTCTTCGGCGAGTGAATTGAAACCCCTGTCCTCTGCGTCGGAAAGTAGCCGATAAAGATTCCTATCGGTTGCTGCTGATCGTCGCGGCCATACACCCGCGAAAGAAACTGCCCCGGACCGAGCACGTCCAGCGATTCCTGGTCGATCTGCACATCGCTGCCCTGCCATCCGGCGATCGTGCGAGGAACATTGGCAACCGGCTCACTCGGCGGGATCCGATCGGTTGTGCCGCGCGCGTTCAGGAGCGCCCCAGTGGCCGCCAGCATCGCAACCACCGTCCAATAGCGCGGCCCCATCATGAGCTTCGCCTCTGGTAAACCGGAAGCAGACGCAGGGCGTAGTGAACAATCGAGAGACATCCAAGAGACACGACAAACATCACCCAGCCAGAGAACTCGTGAAAGAAGCCGAGTGCCTTGTCCGCGTTCCAGTACTCGACACACAAACCGGTACCGAAGATGCGCACGGCGTTGGCGGCAATCGCAATGGGAATGCTGGCCAGGGCCAGAACGGCGCGGCGCGGAAACGTCTTCTCGATGAAGTAACCGTAGAAAACGGCAAGGGTGAACAGGCTTATCAGCGACCGGATGCCGCTGCATGCGGCCGCCACCTCCAGTTCCATGGCAGGCAGCTCAATGATGTTTCCAAGCCGCACAGAGGGCACATTGAAGGTGTGCAAAAGGACGCTGGCCGTCTTGGCAGCCAAAAGCTGCAACGGCAGCGCAATCTCGTTAAAGACAATGGATGGAATGGGAATCGCCAGAAACAGCACCAGGAGGACGAAGCGCAGCTCCTTCAAGAGCTGCCACCCGCCAAAGCCAAGAGTCAGGCCCGCAAGCAGAATCACGAAGGAAATACGAGACAGGAACAGCTCCGCACCGAATTCTCCCAGAACCAGCGTGGCCAACGAAAAAGCCACCACTCCGATTCCTGCCCAGGTGGGCGCTAGCGGTATTGTCTTGATTTTATTTCGCTTAACCCACACAAGATAGGCGGCGAACACTGGCACCAGAAACCCGTGGGAGTAATCGGGAACCTGCCACCAGGAGTTTACCAGCCTGGCCAGCACGCGGCCGTACACAAATAAGGTCAGGATACCGACAAACGACCACGGCCAAAAGGCATCTGGCACGCGAAGGCGCCAAGGGATGCTTACCATTACCGCCGTGTTTGCCTTTTCCGCCATAATCTCCGTTTGCATGCGCGCACACTGCCGCGCCCTCACTGCACTAGCAATCCGATTGCCGATGGAAACATCGGCCCGAAGCAGCCTTCCAGGCCTCGGTTGGACTGTTTTTTGGGAAAACCCGCCCCCGAAAGTGGAAAAACTTTTCACTTCAAGGGAAAATGATTATCACAAGTTTTCCCACCACAAGGGAAATAGTTTTCCTTCGTGATGCGAATTTATGGGACATGAGATACGGTAAAGTTAGTAAATACTCATGGGAAGGTAAATTCCACAAGGACGTTCAGGGTTTGGAACTCACCGTGCTAATTCTCCGGCGTGGGAGAAGGACCGTTCATGTCAGGCAGTGCCACTATTCAAGCCCTTAAACGACAATTCAAAGCGCCCGGTCCGGTCGAATTGCAGATTCAACGCGCAATTGCCCGGATCGCCGATAGCGATTGTCCGATCCTGATCGCGGGCGAGCATGGAGTTGGAAAACGCTCGATTGCGATGAAGATCCACACCCTGTCACACCGGGCCCGCTGCTCCTACACCGAGATTAGGAGCGCCCAAGCAGACGCCGCGTCGCTGGAGGATGCATTTTCCACCAAAGGTACTGTCTATCTTGCAGAAATTGGGGATCTTAGCCTGGAACTGCAGGAACTGCTCATAGACGCCTACTTTCATGCGGAACTTTCGCAAAATGGTCGCCTCCTTTGTGGTACAAGCCGCGAACTACTGGGGGAAGTCAAATCCGGCAGAATGAGAGAGGATTTCTATTACCTGGTTTCAGCGGTTACTCTCAGGATTTCCCCTCTGCGTTGCCGGAAATCCGAAATCCTTTCGATTGCCGACGACCTTTTAACGCAGTATTCCAAACAATTTGACCGTCCCAAGCCAGAATTACAGGAGGAGATGATTGGGTTTCTTATGGATCACACTTGGCCCGAAAATCTTTCTGAGCTGCAAACGGCCATCAAGACCTTTGTCGCCATTGGGGACCAGTCGGTGTCTCTTGCCGCCCTCAAGGCGGCCGCTTCAACTGCAAGGTCGAATGGAAGCAGGAAGCCGCTTTCGCTTAAGGAGGCCGCGCGAGCGGCTTCAATCCAGATCGAACGCGAACTGATCTCTGAGGTTCTGGTTGCCACGGGGGGAAACCGCAAGCGCGCCGCTGACGAGTTGGGGATCAGCTACAAAGCCCTGCTATACAAGCTCAAACAGGTTGAAACCGAGGACCACCCTGCAACCAACAAAAACGGAGTCACAGCATGAACGCAACCAACGTTGTTATCTTGGCGCTATCAATTACGCTCTTCGGACATGGCAAGCAAAAGGCAAACGCCGCTCAGAATCCACCCGCGGCGCCCGCAACTGACAGCGCGGCCAGCACCTCGGCCATGGCTTCAGACACTTATGTCATCGGTCCGGCAGACGTACTGACGATTACCGTGTGGAAGGAACCGACGCTTTCAGGAAACATCCTGGTGCGCCCGGATGGGATGGTCTCACTGGCATTGCTGGGCGATGTGCGGGCCTCGGGTCTTACCCCCCCGCAACTGGCGGATCAGATCTCGACCAAGCTGAAGAAGTATATCCAAGATCCAAACGTCTCCGTGGTGGTCGCTCAAATCCACAGCAAGGTGGTCTACATGCTGGGCGAGGTGGTCAAGCGGGGGCC
>CAYZVG010000007.1:14339-24169 GCA_964481595.1 uncultured Occallatibacter sp.
GGCCGGTTGATATGACTCCCGGCATGAAGCTGCTAGAAGCCATCTCAAGCGCCGGCGGTCTAACGGATTTTGCGAACAAAAACAAGATCTACATCCTTCGCAACGAGGCCGGCACGCAGCAGAAGATTCCGGTCCAATACAAGAAGGCTTTGAACGGCGACGGATCGCTCAATCTGGTTCTGAAGCCAGGCGACACAATCGTAGTCCCGTAAGGTGATTCCATGAGACATGTACTAAAGCTCGTTGTACTCTTTTCAGCGGTTGGCACGGCTGCAGTTGCGCAGGTTCAGCCTGCCGCGGTTGGACCGGGGTTGACCGTCACGCCGGCCCACCCGGTTTACGCCTTGCGCTATTCGCAAACCGTGCAAGCCGGCAATGGCACGCCTACTCTCCAGACCAGCACGCTCTCCGGCGATCTGAGCTACCTGAATCAAAGCGACCGGCGGCCGTTCCAGGTGGACTATTCCGGCGGCTACACATGGACATTGAGCGGACCCAGCTACCAGAACGGCCTCTTTCAGCATTTGTACCTTTCGCAGGGCTTTGATTGGCGCAAGGTGAAGATCAATTTCAACGACAACGTAAGCTATCTTCCCCAGGCGCCGACGACGGGTTTTTCGGGAATTCCCGGAATCGGCGAACCGATCGGCACGCCGAATCCTGGCCCCACATCGAGCCAGTTGATCCTCACGCAGAATACGCATGTTGTCGACAACTCCGCCGATGGATCGTTTGAGACCCTGATCGGCAAAAGCACAGCTGTCTCCGCAGAAGGCCGGTACGAACTGCTGCGCTATACCGATGCCAACGCGCTGGATACTGACACCTTCACTGGACGCGGGGAACTGAACGAACGGCTGACTGGACGAACCTCAGTATTTGGAAGGTATTCGTACACACAGTTCAGTTATCCCGACTACTCGATCACGATCCAGACAACAGCCGCACAGGCAGGCATAGAGCACCGGTGGACGCGCAATCTGACCACCTCTTTTGACGCCGGTCCGGAGTGGATTTCATCCAACGACTCCGGTCTTGTACCGTCCTCGAACACCATTGCGGCGGATGCAACTGTTTCGTACCTGCACCGGCTCTCGTCGTTCTCAGCCAGTTACAACCGCGGAGTCAATGGCGGATCGGGATATTTGTACGGCGGCATGTACGACAATGTGAACGGCACATTCACACACGAGTTCGAACCCAGCCTCACGCTGGGCCTTTCCGGCGGATACCAGCGCACGGATACGTTAAATACGAATGGCGCAATCACAGCCGAGTTCGGCGGCGTACAAGCCACCTACCGGGTGAACGACAGTCTGATCGTATTCGCCAACTACACCGGCACCAACCAGACCTCGTCGGCAATTCAACTTCCCTCGAATGTCATAACCGCGCTACAGAATACCTTCGGTTTCGGCATCGGATACCAGCCGCGCGAAGCGCATCCAAGGCAATAGACCTCAAGGAGTCATAATGCTCGGGCATCGTGAACTGACAATTGAAGATTACATCGACATCGCGAAGAGACGATTCTGGCTGATCGCGGGATGCGCGGGCGGATTGATGGCGATCGCCGTCCTCGTCAGCTTTATCATCCCCGCTCAGTACCGGTCGCAGACGTTGATCCTCATCGAGCAGCAGAAGGTTCCCGAGGATTATGTCAAGCCGGTTGTCGAGCAAGACCTGAGCGAGCGTCTGGCCTCAATGAAGGAACAGATCCTGAGCCGTTCGCGCATTGAGCCAATCATCAAGCGGTTCAACCTGTTCGCGTCCAGCCGGTACACGATGGACGATCGTGTCACGCTCACGCAGAAGGAGATCGCGATTAAGCCGATTCCGTCGGGCCAGTCGGGCGGAATGCCGGGCTTCTACGTCACCTTCACCGCGCACGATGCGCACCTTGCTCAACAGGTCTGCGGCGAGATCACCACGCTGTTTGTTGGAGAGAATCAGAATGCCCTCGAGGAATCCGCCGAAGGCACTACGGCATTCCTGAAGCAGCAGCTTGACGACTCAAAGCGGAACCTGGACGAGCAGGATGCAAAACTCGCCGCTTTCCAGGAGAAGTATTTCGGCAAGTTGCCCGATCAGCAGCAATCGAACTCGAACACTCTTACGGCCCTGACTACTCAGCTTGACTCAGCCAACCAGGCGCTGAGCACACAGCAGCAGAACGTAACTTTTCTGCAGGCGATGGTTGCGCAGCAGACGCACGACCTTGAGGCCACTCCTGTCGATACCCCTGCCACGGTCGCCGTGGACGAGCGCAAAACCGAACTCAAATCACTGCAGCAGCAGAAGCAGGCCCTGGTTGCGCAATACACGCCCGATTACCCAGACGTTGTAGCAATCTCCCGCAAGATCGACGACCTGCAGGCGCAGATCGCACGCTCGTCGGCTGATGCCACGCCCGTGCCGGCTGCAAAGCGCGTGCCAGACACGCCACAGCTGCAGAATCTCAAGGCTCAGTTGCGCGCCGCGCAGCAGGCTGCGGCGGATTCCAGGGCTGAACAGGCGCGTGTTGAAAATGAAGTACGCACCTATGAGGGCAGAATCGAGTCAAGCCCCGCTGTCGAAGAAGAATACAAGCAGATCACCCGCGATCACGAGACGGCTTTGGATTTCTACAACTCGCTGCTCAAAAAGATGAATGAGTCCTCCATGGCGACGGCTCTTCAAGAGCGCCAGCAGGGCGAACAGTTCCGCGTAATGGATGCTCCCAACCTTCCCGATGAGCCATTCTTTCCCAACCGTCTGATGTTTGCAGCCGGTGGATTGGCGGCAGGGTTGTTTATTGGTCTGTTGGCAACTGGATTGCTCGAGTACCGCGACACGACCGTGCGTACCGAGCGGGACATCTGGGCATTCACAAAACTCTCGACCCTGGCAGTCATCTCGCACATCGACGAACTTCCGAAGATGGAGAAGAAACACTCCCGCTGGAACCCGTTTTCGCGAAACGATAAATCCCTTGAGAGCACAATTGGGTAGCCATGTATAGGTACTTTTACGGCATTAACGACTTTCCGTTTGGTAACTGCCCTGACCCGCGGTTTCTGTATAAGCTGCCGCACGTCCAGGAAGCGCTGGCATGTCTTCAATACGGCATTGCTTCGCGCAAGGGCTTTGTTGTCATGACGGGCGAAGTCGGAACTGGAAAGACGACTCTCTTGAAGAGCGTCCTCAGCACGTTCAATGACAGGCGCATTTCAACCGCCTTCGTTTTCAATCCGCGGCTTGACGTGCTCGACTTTCTTGAGTTTGTGCTCGCGGACTTCGACATCCCGCCCAACCCGCGCAACAGAGCAGGCGCGCCGGTGACCAAGTCGGGCATGCTCATGCAGCTGAATAAGTGGCTCATCGACAAATTCCGCAACGGCGAGCTGTGCGCAATCGTTGTGGACGAGGCGCAGAATCTCTCCTGGGAACTTCTCGAAGAGATTCGCCTGTTAACTAACCTCGAGACTTCGTCGGAGAAACTGGTGCAGATCGTCTTGTCGGGCCAGCCCGAGTTGGAAGAAAAGCTGCGCGATCCATCCGTTCGCCAGTTACGCCAGCGCATCTCGCTATGGTGCCGGACCCGCGCCCTTACGCTGGATGAGACCAAGGCCTACATCTTAAACCGGCTGCACATCGTCGGTGCCAGCCAGCCGGTGTTTTCACCGGAGGCAATCCAACTTGTTCATCGCTATTCGAAGGGCATTCCCCGCCTTATCAATCTCATTTGCGAACATGCGATGATCAGCGCATACGTTGAACAGATCAAGCCCATTCCGCCGCGCATTGTCGAGTCGGTCAGCCTAGAGCTCGATCCCGACCAACAGCCATTTGTTATCTCTCAGGAAGCTCTTTCCCCTTCTCATGAAATTGCTCAGCCCGCCTCGGCGCCAGGCGATATGAACTCTGTAGGAATCTCCACCGATTCCCTAAAGGATATTGAACTATGAGCCGAATACACGAAGCATTGCAGAGAGCCTATCTTGAACGCGGGAAGATGTCGAATCTCGCGGAGATTCCGCTGAACGACCCGGAGTCGATCCCTGTTCTTGAGCCGATTCCCGTGGCCAAGTCGGAGATCATCGTCGAAGACATCCCTCGGCATGCTTGGAAGCCGTCGTTGCCTTCTCTTCCAACGCTGATGGACCGCGGCACCGGCGTCGAGCAATTCCGCAGCCTCCGCTCGCACATCTACCAGTCGCGCTACGAGACTCCGTTAAAGACCATCCTCGTGGCAAGCGGCATGCCTTCAGAGGGCAAGAGCTTTGTCGCGGCCAATCTCGCCATGAGCCTGGCGCGCAACAGCATCCATAATATTCTTCTCATCGATGGCGATCTCCGCCGCCCCACACTTCACGATTTGCTTGGCGCTCCCAACACAGTTGGGCTAACCGACTATCTCGAGGGTTCCGCGGAGATTGGAGAAATCCTGCAGCGCGATCTCGACCACGATGCCAGCGGGAACGGAACCTCCACCAGCATTTCAAACCTGACGTTCATCTCATCCGGAAAGAGGACCGACCACTCTTCCGAACTCGTCGCAAACATCCGAATGAAGGAGTTGATCTCATCGGTCTCGCCATACTTTGACTGGATTGTGATCGATGCCCCTCCCGTTCTCGCTGTTACAGATGGCGTTGAGCTCGCTCGAGCCGCCGACGCGGTTTTGCTTGTCGCGCGTACGGCGATTACGCCCTATGAAGTTGCACAGCGCGCCATGGCGGCATTCAGCAACTCGCGCGTTCTTGGATTTGTGCTCAACGACGTGAAGGAAGCGCCGCGCGGCGGCGCTTATAGCTACAACTACAACTATTACTATCGCAGCGAGCCGGAAAAGGATGGGAGCGCAAAGCGGAGCCAGGATAACGGGAGATAGGCATGATCCGCATCTTCAATGTTTACTATCCGACTCGAACGCTTGTGCTCCTGCTTTGCGAGGCATTGCTCGTCGCAGGCGTTCTTGTGCTCACTGTCAGAATGCAGATTGGGCCGGATACGTACATTGCTCTGATCTATGAATATGGAATCCTGAAGATTCTAGGAATCACAAGTCTCACCTTACTTCTTTCCTATTACTTCGATCTATATGAGCCACAGCGAATCTCCGGTGGCTGGGAGATATACTTTCGCCTGCTGCTGGTGCTCAGCGTGCTGTGCTTTGTTCTTGGCGCGGTGGTGTATTTCTTCCCCGGTATTTATATCGGACCGCACATTCTAACCATAGGGATATCCGTCCTCGCCATCGTGCTCGTTCTCTGGCGCCAGTCCTATGAGTGGATTATCAGCCGTTCTGCATTCCGCGAGCGGGTGTATGTACTCGGCAACGGCGAGAGAGCGCGAAGCGTAATCCAGTTATTGAAGACCAGAAACGACGCAGGTATGGAGATTATTGAAGGCGAGGGCGAGGGCGAATTCAACGGCGATATCGAGAAGTTTGCCGCGGATCTCAGAGCCTTCTGCCAGCCGAAGCCCCGTATTGAACGTGTGATTGTCGCCATGGAAAACCGGCGCGGCTCCATGCCGGTGCGCGAGCTTCTCGACCTTCGCCTGCGCGGCGTCATCATTGAGGATGCGAGCTTCCTGATGGAAAGGTTGCTGGGCAAGTTATCACTCGACGGTCTGAATCCCAGCACGTTGATCTTTACGCACGGATTCAACGTAAAGGCAACCGAGCAGTTGCTGCGGCGCTTGGTTTCCATCGCGGTTTCCTTCATCGGGTTAGTGCTTTGTCTGCCGTTCATCCCGATTCTCATTCTGGTAGTGCGCTTCTCGTCGCCAGGACCGATCTTCTTTTATCAAACGCGCGTTGGACTGCGCGGCCGTCCTTTCTCTGTCATCAAATTCAGAACCATGCGGCAAGATGCGGAAAAGAACGGAGCTGTCTGGGCTACCAAGAACGACGCGCGCGTAACTCGTGTCGGAAGGTTCATGCGCAAGACGCGTCTGGACGAAATCCCTCAACTTTGGAATGTGCTCAAGGGAGACATGGGTTTTGTGGGTCCGCGGCCAGAGCGGCCTGAGTTTGTGCAGATGCTCAATCGGGAGATTCCCTACTATGAACTGCGGCACATCATCCGGCCGGGCCTTACCGGCTGGGCACAGGTCCGCTACCAGTACGGAGCCACCATCGAGGAAACCCGGTATAAGCTGGAATACGATCTCTACTACGTGAAGCACATGTCGGTTGGTCTCGATTTGCTCATCATGTTTGAGACCGTTAAGACCATCCTGCTGCGGAGAGGCGCACAGTGAGGCTCGCCTTCTGGCTATCCCTCGCCGGCATCCTCTACACCTACGCAGGATACCCGCTGGTGATGTGGGTGCTCGCACGTCTTCGTGCAAAGCCATGGAAGGCCGCCGCAATCGCTCCGGACGTGAGCATCGTGCTGGCGGTGCGCAACGGCGTCGAGCAGCTTCCCGGCAAGATTCGCCATCTTCTCGACCTCGACTATCCGAATGTGAAAGAAATCGTCGTCGTCTCAGATGGTTCAACTGACGGAACCGTCGAACTGCTGGCGCGCCTTCAATCGCCTTCGGTCAGGACGATCGTTCTCAACGAACACAGCGGAAAATCCGCCGCAGTGAATGCGGGCGTAGCTGCGGCGACCGCGGAAATCATTCTCTTTGTAGATATCCGCCCCGAGATTGCGCCCGGCGCGATCCGGCAGTTGGTGAGTAACTTCGCTGACCCGAGTGTGGGTTGCGTTGCAGGAGAACTCATTCTGCGCCAGGAAGGTCACGATGGCGCCGCCGAAGCTGTGGGTGGACTTTACTGGCGCTACGAGCAGTGGATCAGAAACTGCGAGGCGGCGTTCGATTCTCCGGTCGGAGTGTATGGCGGTTTCTATGCAATTCGCCGCAGCCTGTTTACACCAATGCCTGCCGGACTGATTCTGGACGATATGTTTCAGCCACTATCAATCATTCGGCAGGGCTACCGGTCTGTGCTCGATCTCAAAGCACGCGTCTACGACACCTGGCCCAAAAAGATTCAGGGCGAGTTTCATCGCAAGGTACGCACGCTTGCAGGCAACTTTCAGCTTTTTCGGCTTGCGCCGTGGACCTTGACCCCGAAGAATCGAACTGTGTTCCAGCTCTTCTCCCACAAGGTCATGCGGCTTTTTGTTCCCTACCTGTTAGTTCTGCTGTTCGCATCAACCATTGCACTTTCGGCCTCTTCAAGAGTCTTTGCTACACTGGCGATTCTTCAAATTATTGGCTGGGTCGTCGCTCTGGCTGGCATACGTTACAACGTTCCGTTTGCGGGACGTATAGCAGCCCCGGCCGGTGCACTGCTCACGCTGAATGCTGCAGCGGTCGCCGGCCTTTATAAGTTCCTCTTCACGCGCGGCCCGCTTTGGAAGATTTGGACCTCGGGCGAACAACCAGCTACTACAGCGGAGCCGGCAAGAACGGCCGCCGCAGCGATTGAACATTAACAGCCGCGCACGATGGCTGAGATCGACAAAGTCTCAATGGTCCGAAAGGACGAAGGGAGTACCGTACTTCAATGACATATAAGAGGACTTTGTTATTTGTTGCTCTGCTTGGAGTTTTCCTCCTTGGTATCGGGCTGGCGGTTCACCATCATACCGTGCTGGTGAGAGCTGCAAAGCTCGATCATGTGATTCCTCCTGCGCCGTACTTCCCTGCCGGGTCGATCTGGACGCAAGATGTGAGCAATGCATCGGTCGATCCGGAGTCGGCGAAGATTATTCATTGGCTTGATGGGGCCGGTGGGTGGGGCAAAGGCAGAATGCAGGTCGACTTTGGGATAAGGATTCTGCAGGCCAACGCGAGTACGCCGATGGTTCCCTTCCGCAAGGGCGATGGGTTCATGAGTCCGGACTCGGACTCGATCAAGGACATTCCGCTGCCCGCCGGTGGTGGCATTGAGGCTCAGAGCAGCTACCAGTGCAACATCGACGAAAATGACTGCCATCTGATCGTAGTGGACCGGCAACAGGGCAAGCTGTACGAGGCGTACCAAGCCAACATGGTGAAGGACGCGATGACGGCGAACTTTGTGGCGATCTGGGATATGAATCGCATTTATCCACTCTCGGGCCGCGGCGAGCAGTGCACCAGCGCCGATGCAGCCGGCTTCCCTATCGCTCCTCTGCTGTTCAACGCCGACGAGATCGCCTCCGGCAGCATCAATCACGCGATCCGTTTTATTCTCCCCAATCAACGCATTCGCGCCGGTGTGTATGTTCATCCCGCCACGCACGCGGGCGGGCCGCGCGGACCTGACGACGCTCCCCCGTATGGCGCGCACTTGCGGTTGAAGGCGTCGTTCGACGTCTCAAAGCTGAGCCCGTCGGCACAAGTAGTCGCGCGCGCAATGCAAAAGTACGGCATGTACCTTGCGGACGGCGGCAACATTGCGCTGACCGCGCAGAACGACATGGACACACAGGTGAAGTACGCCGACCTGGACTTTGGCTCGCACGACCTTCAGGCCCTGAAAGTGACGGATTTTGAAGTTCTCGATTACGGGAAACCGATCCGGCTCACCTTCGACTGCGAACGGAACAAATAGCACAAGAAAGAGATCGATCATGCCTTACCAATCGCCGTGGATGAACGAAGAGCTCGGGATGTTCCGCAAGACGGTTCATCGGTTTGTGGCGGAGGAGTTTGTGCCGCAGCAGGCGCGGTGGCGTCAGCAGCATCGTCCGGATGCTGAGGCATGGACGAGCGCGGGCGCGGCTGGCCTGCTGCTGACCGATGTGCCGGAAGAGTACGGCGGTGGTGGTGGAACGATCGCGCACGAAGTAGTGATTGCGGAGGAGCTTTCGCGTGCCGGCGTTCACTTTGGCGCATTGAACCAGAGCATTGTTGCGCATTACATTCTGGCCTACGGCAGCGATGAGCAAAAGCACAACTGGCTGCCGCGCATGGCGCGTGGCGAACTGGTTGCAGCCATCTCAATGACCGAGGCTGGAGCAGGCTCTGACCTGCAAGGCATGAAGACCACGGCATTGCGCGAGGGCGGCGAGTACGTCATCAACGGCTCGAAGACGTTTGTAACCAATGGCTGGCACGCCAGCATTCTGTGCCTGGCCGTGAAGACTGACCCCAAGGCCGCGGGACCGCGGAGCATCTCAATGCTGATGGTTGAGCCGAAGAATCTAGCCGGTTACAGCAAAGGCGAACCGCTCGATAAGGTTGGCATGCACGCGCAGGACACATGCGAGCTGTTCTTCGACAGCGTACGCGTACCTGCAACGAACCTGCTGGGTCCAAGCGAAGGCAAAGGACTGTCGCAGATGATGGCGCAACTTTCTTATGAGCGGCTGATGATTGCGACTGCTGCTGTGGCAACGTCAGAAGCCGCCGTGAGCATTACCACCAAATACGTGAAGGAACGAGTGGCCTTTGGCGCGCCGCTAATCGAGTTGCAAAACACGCGGTTCAAGCTGGCCGAATGCAAGACCGAAGCGCAGATCGGCCGGGTTTTTCTGGACAACTGCATTCAGGATTTCATCGCCGGAAAGCTCGATGCGGCGACTGCCGCGATGGCCAAGTATTGGCTTACCGATTGCGAAGGACGCATTCTGGACATGTGCGTTCAGTTGCACGGCGGTTATGGTTACTCGACCGAGTACCCGATTGCGCGCATGTGGGCCGACAGCCGCGTTCACCGCATTTATGCAGGCTCGAACGAGATTATGAAAGAGCTGATTGGATGGTCGCTGTAAGCTGGTTAGCAAGTCAGCGAGTCGGCGAGTCGGCTTCTAGAACTAGTTGCATATATCTCGTTTTGAAAGGGCACGGCTTTAGCCGTGCCATAAAAGGCTCATAAGCAGTGGGGTTTTAACCCCTGCGGG
>CAYZVG010000008.1:0-24070 GCA_964481595.1 uncultured Occallatibacter sp.
AGCTTGTGACGGGACTTGCACCCGTAAGAGTGCGCCCATGCTGGGCGCACCAAAGAAAGGGCGCGGACAGCATCATGCTATCCGCGCTCTTTTCTTGACTCCGACGAATTGCGAGCGCCCGGCGTTGCTCCAGCTCAGGCCTGCGTCTTCAGCTTCCGGTAATGGCGAATCAGATTATTGGTTGAGCTGTCGTGCTCCAGGGTCGCTTCGCTCCCGCCCTCAAGTTCGGGAATGATTCGCTGCGCAAGCACCTTGCCCAGTTCCACGCCCCATTGATCGAACGAGTTGATCCGCCACAGCGCGCCTTGCGTAAACACGCAGTGCTCGTAGAGCGCAACCAGCTTGCCCAGCACCTGCGGCGTCAGTTTCTCGGCCAGAATCGTATTCGATGGCCGATTGCCTGTAAACACGCGATGCGGCGCAAGCCAATCCGGCGTTCCCTCCGCCTTTACCTGCTCCAGCGTCTTGCCGAATGCCAGCGCTTCGCTCTGCGCAAACACATTCGCCAGGAGCATGTCGTGATGCGGCCCGAGAGGATTCAGCGATTTTCCGAAAGCGATAAAGTCGCAGGGAATCAGCCGCGTTCCCTGGTGAATCAACTGATAGAACGAGTGCTGTCCATTTGTTCCCGGCTCGCCCCAGTAAATCGCGCTGGTATCGTACGTCACGTCTTTGCCGGCAACCGACACGTGCTTGCCGTTGCTCTCCATCGTCAACTGCTGCAGGTACGCGGGGAACCGCTTCAAATATTGCTCGTAGGGCAGCACGGCCACAGTCTGCGCGCCAAAAAAGTCGGTATTCCAAAGGCCCAGCAGGCCAAGCAACACGGGCAGGTTGCGCTCAAACGGCGTCGTCCTGAAGTGCTCGTCCATCTGATGGAAGCCGTCGAGCATCGCGTGGAAATTCTCCGGCCCAATCGCCAGCATCGTCGACAGTCCAATCGCCGAGTCCATGGAGTAGCGCCCGCCAACCCAATCCCAGAACCCAAACATGTTCGCCGTATCGATGCCGAACTTGGCCACCTGCTCGGCGTTGGTTGAGACCGCAACAAAGTGTTTCGCAACCGAACTCTCGTCGCCGCCCAGTCCCTTCACCAGCCACGCCCGCGCAGACTGAGCGTTGGTAATGGTCTCAAGCGTTGTAAATGTCTTTGAGGAAACAATGAACAGCGTCTCCTCCGCATCCAGCCCCTCGACCGCTTCCGCAAAATCGGTCCCATCCACGTTCGATATAAAGCGGAAAGCCATCGAGCGATCGCTGTAGGACTTGAGCGCCTCGTAGGCCATCACCGGCCCCAGATCCGAGCCGCCGATGCCGATGTTGATCACGTTGCAAATCCGCTTCCCCGTGTGTCCCTTCCACTCGCCGCTGCGCACGCGATTGCTGAACGCGGCCATCCTGTCGAGAACCGCGTGTACCTCCGGCACAACGTTCTGCCCATCGACAACAATGCTTGCTCCCTTGGGCGCGCGCAACGCTACGTGCAGCACGGCTCGTCTTTCGGTAAAGTTAATCTTCTCGCCGCGGAACATCGCGTCGATGCGCCCCTGCAGGTCCGACTCACGGGCAAGCTCCATCAGCAGATTGAGAGTCTCGCTCGTAATGCGGTTCTTCGAGTAGTCGAAGAACAGGCCCAGAGCCTCAACCGCAAAATGCTCGCCGCGTGCGGGGTCGGCTGCAAACAGGTCGCGCAAATGTTGCCCGGCAATCTCTTTTGCATGAACCTTCAGTGCCTTCCAGGCCTTCATTGAGGTCAGCGGCTTCGCGGCTTTCAGCTTGGGTGCTTTGGTTACAGTTGTCGGCATGTTTCTTTAGTCCTCTCGGTTAATTCCGGCGGCAGAATTCGCATTGCAGACTGGAGCGATCTCGATTCACGGTGGAACACGCTCGATTTGGCTCGCCGCCCTCAAGCGCCTCAGGGCGCTGCCTTGCACTCGCAACAAGACAACTATAGAAGATCGCAGCCGTCGGCGAAATCGTTCACATCTTCTGGATCATTGCGAAAACTCAGCGCTGCCCGGTCCTAGTGTCCAAACGGAATCGTACTGCCGTATTGTTGGATGCAAGTGAATCCTCGACCGCAATCCATTTATCATGTCCGAATACAGCATTCGCATTTTTCGGGAACTCAGGTGAAACAATGACGACCGCAGCGGCATCCTCGTCCGGCTCCAAGCCCGAACTGCGCAAGACCATGGGCTTTTGGGATGTGATGCTGTTCAACATTGCCACGGTGCTGGGCCCACGCTGGATTGCGGCCGCGGGCCACAACGGGCCCTCCTCGATCAGCCTGTGGGTTATCGCCGCGCTTTTCTTCTTCGTTCCCGGCGCATTCGTCATCAACGAGCTCTCCTCGCGATTTCCTGAAGAAGGTGGAATCTACGCCTGGGCCCGCGACGCCTTCGGTCCCTTTCATGGATTCATTGCCGGATGGACCTACTGGATTTATACCGTCTTTTACTTTCCCGGCCTGCTGCTTGCCAGCGCCTCCATGTCGGCATACATCATCGGCGAGCACGGCGCTCAACTGGCCCAGAACCGCACGTTCCTGCTTTCCGTTTCGCTGGGTATGCTGCTGGCCGCAGTCATTCTCAACATCGTTGGCCTCAACGTGGGCAAGTGGCTGCAGAACGCGGGCGGCGTTGGCACTTACGCTCCACTCGTCATCCTCGCGCTGGTTGCGTTCGTAGTCTATCTGCATCATGGCTCGGTTACGCACTTCACCGTCGCCAATATGCTGCCGGTGTGGAATTGGGATACGGTCAATTTCTGGTCGCAGATCGCCTTCGCCTTCACCGGCCTTGAGCTTGTCTCCTGCATGAGCGAAGAAGTTCACGACCCGCGCAAGACTCTGCCCCGCGCCGTCTTCGCCGCTGGCGGCATGATCGCCGTCATGTACATTGCCGGCACGTTTGCCGTGCTCTCGCTGGTTCCCGCAAGCGATCTCGATCCGCAAAGCGGCGTCTTTCACGCCATCGCCGTTGGATCAGCCACTCTTCGCATTGGCGCTCTTGGCATGTTGGCCGCGGTGCTGGTTACCGCAGGCAATGCCGGAGGCGTGGGTTCCACGGTTGCCGGCGTCTCCCGCGTTCCCTTTCAGGTGGGAATTGATAACTACCTGCCCGCGGCCTTCGGCAAAATCCATCCGCGCTGGCGAACGCCGTATATCTCCATCCTTGTGCAGGCTGTGTTGTCGGGCGGCATTCTTCTTATCAGCCAGCTCAACGACACTGCGCGCGGAGCGTATCAATTCCTCATCGACGCGGCCATCATCCTCTACTTCATTCCGTTCCTGTATATGTTTGCCGCCGTCATCAAACTCTCCTTCCGCAAAGACCGCACCCAGAATCCGCACGCCGTTCTGGTTCCCGGCGGGAAAGCCGGTGTGTGGGTATGTGGTGGCCTGGGCTTCGTTGTCGTCCTCATCGGCATTCTGGTTTCGCTGGTGCCTCCCGGGGACTCGGCAAGCAAACTTGGGTTCGAGCTGAAGCTTGTAGCAGGCACACTGGCCTCGATTCTTATCGGACTGGCTCTGTACTGGCGCGGCGCCCGCGCCAAACGCGCCTAACAGCGGCCTTCGAGAACAGACCTTCCCATGCTGTCGCCGATCTATCCCGGACAGCCACGCATGGGTCCGTGAGCAAGCAGCCCTGCCGTAGAACGGTCGTGGTCAGTGTAAACTTGAGAGTTATGCAAGGGTTGCCTGGCCGGAATTCGCCGCTGCATAGGCGTATTCGTCGCACTGAGTCAGCAGCCAAGCCAAAGCATCTTGCCATAGCGGGCCTGTAGCTCAACGGTTAGAGCAGGGGACTCATAATCCCTTGGTTCGGGGTTCGAATCCCTGCAGGCCCACCACTCAATCCCTTCTCATTGCCGGTGATCGACGCAGGTTTTCTATCCGATATTTGCGTCTGTTGCCTACGCCACTTCGCCCAAGCCTGACGGCCATCTCCCCCGGCGGCCTATAATCTTGTTGCGGCCAGTCAACGGCCAACTCTTCCTCTAAAGTGAGACACAACCTTGGCCCGTGAGCTTTATACCGCGCGTCTTGCGCGCAAAGAGTGCATCTCTGAAGTGGCGCAGTGCTATCACTTCGAGTTCGTCGTCGATGAAATGGAGAACTTCTCCTACGCTCCCGGCCAGTTCATCTCCGCCGTAGCCACAGACGAGAATGGAAAGCAGCAGACACGCGCCTACTCCATCGCTTCGGCACCTGCAGCCAACCGGTTTGAGTTGTGCGTGAACCGCGTCGAGGAAGGCTTCTTCTCCAATCACCTTGCCGACCTGCCTGACATGCCGGTGGGTTCGACCATCCAGATTCACGGGCCGCATGGGCATTTCGTGCTTCAAGAGCCGATCACCGACTCCATCCTCGTTGCCACCGGAACCGGCGTCGCGCCCATGCGCGGCTATGCGCAGTGGCTTTTTCCTGCCGATGGCCCAGACCGCAGCCAGGGCAAACACATCTGGCTGGTGTACGGCACGCGCCATGAGAGCGACATCTACTACCAGAAGGAATTCGAGGCGCTGGCCGCACGCAAGCCCAACTTCCACTATCTGCCCACGCTGAGCCGCGCGCTCGAAAGCTGGACCGGCCTGCGCGGCCACGTTCAGGTGCACGTTGAGGCGATCATCAAGGAGCGCGCCGCACGGCTGGGCATACCGGTCGTGCAGCCGGAGGTGGATCCATCCATCTCCGTCAGGGACCTCCGCTTCGATTTCTACACCTATATCTGCGGGCTCAACTTCATGGTCTCAGGAGTGCGTGAGCTGTTGACCGGTCTTGGGTGGCACAGAAAGCAGATAGTCTTTGAGCGTTACGATTAGCAGATAGAACAATGAGCGACCGCAGAGCCATGGCGAACAAAATCGGGTTGCTGAGCGTCTTCTGTTCGCTCGCATTCTGGCTTTGGGCATGCCTCTTTCTGTTCATTCCTATGAGCCGTAGGCCAGAGTGGATTCTGCACGTGATGGTTGCGTTTCCGCTGTGGATTTTTCTGTGGGGCATGGGCTTTTTGCTGGCGCTGGTCGCGGCGGGCGTGGGATCGAGACGATGGGCCCTTGCGGCGCTGCTGGCTCTCGCATCGGCGGGCATCGCCTACTGGCTTGTTTCCGGAATTGAATGGTAAGGCCGATCAGGCCCTGACGCGCGACAGCCTGGTCCGTTATAGATTGAACAGTTCGCGCAGCCGCTTGGTCTGCGTGCGGCTCACCGGAATTTCAGTCTGCGCCTTGTCGTTCATGCGTAGCTGGTAGCTCGACTTGAACCACGGCACCACTTCGCGAATGTGGTCGATGTTCACGACAAAGCCGCGGTGTGCGCGCCAGAACTGCGCCGGATCAAGCTGTTCCAGCAGTTCTTCGAGTGTGCGGCATTTTGACTGGCCTTCAAACGTGCGCGTCACAACACGAATCACGCCCTCGTCAATCGCCGCAAAGCATATCTCCGCCTGGCTCACCAGCAGTAGCCGGTTCTGCACCTGCACCACCAGCTTGGCCGGTTGCTGGGCGCGCTCGCCCTCGTGGGGGCGCTTCAGCAGCCGCAAAAGCGCTTCAAGCTGCGACTCGATGGGAGGCTCGTCCGGCGCGTTCGCCGCTGCGGCCGCGGCGCCTCCGCCCATGCGTCCTCTTGCCCGTTCCACCGCCTCCACCACGCGGCTGCGATCGAACGGCTTCAGCAGATAATCCACGGCATTCACATCGAATGCGCGCACGGCATACTGGTCGTATGCCGTGGCAAATACAATCTGCGGCAGCGGCTCGGCTTCGTGGCGCCCGCGTGCGCCCGCAGAGGCTGCGCGGTTGTGCTCAATCAGCTTTTGGATTACCGCAAAGCCGTCCAGCCCTGGCATCTGCACATCCAGAAACACCATGTCCGGCCGATGCTCTTCAATCATCTCCACGGCTTCAATGCCGTTCGCGCCCTCGCCGATCACATCCACATCGCCCACTTGGCCGAGCAGATACTTCAGCTCTTCCCGGGCCAGTTGTTCATCGTCGATGATGAGGGCGGAGATAGACATGTGAAAGAACGATTGTAGGAACCAGAGCGGGCCGGGTCAATGCAGCGGCGCAAAAGAGCTTACGCACCACAATCGTACGCTCATGTTCTTACCGATTCGTTCGGAACAAATAAGAGGGCAGCAAGAATCTCAGTCGGCCATCACGTGCAGCCGCGCCGGCATGTTGTCCTGCGCCAGTTCGTGACCGCAGCGCGTGCAATACGAGTCGGTTGGACGCACGGTGCGGAAGCAGTTGCCGCAGTTGGCAGTCAGCTCAAAATTGCATTGCGGACAAAAATGAAAATCGCTCAGTACCTGCGTTCCGCAGCTCGGGCAACGCGACATTTCAGGGCCACGCAGCAGAAAATAGATGACCGCTCCGATGCCCGCCGGCGTCACCAGGCACAACGGTATCCAGAACATCGCGCTCATCCCGCGCCTCGGCGCATCCTTGCTGATGTAACCCATCATCAGGAAATACAGCGACGAAACCACGCCCCAGGAGAGGTTGAAGTAGAGGCGCAAACCCATGGCGGGAGGCGGATGATGGTGCTGCCCAGGAGCAATAATCCAGAAATAGTATTCCACCAGCACAAATGAAAGGCCGGCCACAACCATCGACCACGCAGGAATCATGCGTTCGTCGTCATTCACTGCGATAACTTGCGGATCGCGCATTTACCACCCCGCATCCAGGGAGATTCTTTGAGAGTAGCAAAATCTTATCCCTATTTAGTAAGGACGCGAAATACTATTCCGAAGTTGCGCTTGGGAATAAGAGAACTCGATAGTTTGCGGGGAACGGCGGTAACCCGGAACGAGTTATTTCAGTTTGCGCGGATATTAGCTGGGGAGAATCGGCTCCATTAGCCATGAGCGGGAGTGCGAGTAGAAGGTTTGGTGCTACTTACGCCGCCAGCCGGCCAAAAGCGCCGCAGCCAGAAGGGCCGGACACAGGAAGCACACCCACAGGCTGGTCTGGGTGGCTATGTCGCTCATATGCTCGCCGCCCAGCAGATTCTCGGCTACGTGCCAGAAAAACGGCCCTATGGCGAGAATCGCCAGCAAAAAGGCGGCAATGGCAAGCGACCGGCTGCGCCTGCTCCCGGCCTTTTGATCCTGCATCACTCCCAGCGAGGTGAGCACTACCCGGCGGGTCCGGTGGGCAACCGCACGCTCGCGTCCGGCCTGGCCTCCGGCTAAAGCGGAGATAAGGTCGCGGTTTGAATCCGTGTTTGGCCGCACGCGGACGGCCTGTTTTTCGGCCAATCTTTCTATCTTCACACCGCCTCCTGCAGGCGCATGGCAGCACGCTGCAGTTTGGGCTTAATCATGGCCAAGCCCCTGTAAAGTCTTGATTTAACCGTTGAAAGCGGAGCCCGCGTAACCTTTGAAATCTCTTCCAGCGACAGCTCCTCGTGGAACCTGAGCACCAGAACCTCGCGGTGAAGCGTATCCAACTCCAGCAGCGCAGCGGCAATCCGCTCGCGGTCTTCGATATTCGCCAGGCGGTCAAACGGAGTCGGCTCACCGTCGGTAACTTCAAAGGCCATTGGCCGATCATCGTCGCCGCCGCTCTCAAAAAGCTCATCCAGGCTGCTCATGGTCCGCTTGCGGCGCTGGTCGATCAGCAAATTGCGCGCAATGGTAAACAGCCATGTCTCAAACCGCGCCTGACCGTTGTACTGCCCGCCACGGACGAGCACGCGCATCCAAACTTCCTGGAACAAGTCCTCTGCCTGGTCCCTATTCCCAGTCAAATAAAGCAGATACCGCAACAGACGGTGCTGGTAGCGGACGATCAGTTCGTTCACAAGACCGGCATCCTGACGCTTGAGCCCTGCGGCTACGGCGAGATTCTCTTGCTTGACTTGCTCATCCGCAGTGGCGGCGTGGCCTGGAACGAGAAACGTGGAAATTGTATTGGCACTCATCTCATTTAATTAGACGACAAAGGACGTTCCTAGACCAACAGATTTCGCCCGAGTATTCAAAAAAGCAATCAATAGTACTCATCGTTTCGATCAATCCGCATTCCGCTTGGCCGTTCCGCGGTGCCGCCGAACACGCGCCTTCCTGCCCAATCCTCCAAATATCTACCTTTAAATCAATAACCTACACAGAATTCACTCGCGCGTTTTTGCCGGCTTGCCGGCCGCCCGCAATGCCTCTTCAATCGCTTTTGCCGCACGGCGTTCCCGGGCTTCAACACTTTCGTAATAGAAGATTCCCATCAAATGATTCCGGCGCTGCGTCGGCGTCAGCGCGTTCCAGCCCGCCTGCGCCCTGGGCTGCCTCTGAAATGCCGCCCGCAAAATCGGTGGCGGCTCTTCTTCGCCTTCCATCGCCAGCAGCATTCGCTCGGCAATCTTCTCCGCACGCTTTTGCCGCGCCTCTGCGCCCTTGGGCTCGTCCGTCCATTTGCCAATCTCTCGCCGCATCGACGGGCTCATCGCCTCGAACCACTTTTTCAGCTTCCTGTCGCCGTCCAGAATCGCGGCAAGCTCCTCGGGGATGGCCGCGGGCCTTTCTTCCATGTCCGGCTCAAGAGTGATGCGCACCCTGGCTCCGGCCCTGGCCTTTGCTCCCGCCTGCATCTTCTTGTTCACCAGCAGCACTTGCCCTTTGCCGCGCGGATCGGGAAACAGCGACGTGCGAAACGGGAATCCCTCAATCTCGCCCCGCACGCGGCGGCCATTGCGCACAGGCCACGCGCTGGCAATCTCGAACGGAACCCGCGCGATTACCCAGCGCAGTTCCGTGCCATCCGGCTCAAGCAGCGCCGTAAAGCTCTTTGCGGCGGTCTCTGTCATAGTTCCAGAGACCCAGTATGCACTGGGATGCGCGGCGCATCAACCAACGCCTCTATATCGCCCAGTGCCGGATTGCCCGGCGCCGGTCCGCTGCCGGCGGCATGCAGGCGCGCAACGATCTTCTAAACTAACTTTATGGAAGTCTTGTATGGTCTGCATCCGGTTGAAGAAGCGTTGAAGGCCGGACGACGCCGTTTCGATCAAGTGCTGGTAGCGCAGGAGCGCCACGATCTCCGTCTTGAGCGGCTGGTGGCCCAATGCCGCGAGGCCGGCATCCGCGTTTCGCAGAACACGCGCGAGCAGTTGACCCTGCTGGCCAAGACTCCCGCTCATCAAGGCGTGGTCGCCCTGGTTCGCCCGCAGGAGCTGCTCGACCTTGAAGATCTCTTTACCGCCGGGCCTGCTGCCGGCGGCGCAGCCCGGCTCGTCCTGGCGCTCGACGGCGTTGAAGACCCGCAGAATCTCGGCGCGCTGCTTCGCGTTGCCGATGGCGCGGGCGTCGACGGCGTCGTGCTCACTGAGCGCCGCTCCGCACCCATCAGCCCTGTCGCCGTAAAGGCCAGCGCCGGCGCGGTCGAGCATCTGCGCATCGCGCGCGTCGTCAATCTCGTCCGCGCGCTTGAAGAGCTCAAGCAACGCAATCTCTGGATCATTGGTCTGGACGAGCGCGGAAGCACCGACTACGACCAGTTCGACTTCAGCGGCGATTGCGTGCTCGTTTTAGGCCGCGAAGGCGCGGGCCTGCACGATCTGGTGCGCCGCACCTGCGATCATCTACTGCGCATTCCCATGGCCGGTGGCGTCAGCTCGCTCAACGTCTCCGCAGCGGGAGCGGTAGTCCTCTATGAGGCATTCCGCCAGCGCCGCAACCAGAGTCCCAAACAAGCGTCGCAGCCCTCTCAACCCCGCAAGCAGAAAGGCCTGGGCTCATGAAGCACCCGTTCGCGCTCGCTGCGCTGTTCTCCGCCGCTGTGCTGACGGTTGTTGGCTCCAGAGCGCAAAGCAGCCAGCCTTCCGCATCCCAGGCCACTCCTCAACCGTCCGAACAGCCGCACGGCAAGGTCATCTTCTCCCGCAGCATCGACGAAAACGGCCAAACCACCACCCAGACCGCTCCGGCCGCGCCGCCCAAGGAGCAAGCGCCCATCGCCAGCGACGCCGAACGCCAGGCCGTCACGTTCATCGCTTATGACATGGACGTGCATCTCAACTCCTCCGAACAAGCCTTTGCCGCGCGCGCCATCGTCACCGTGCGCAACGACGGCAAAGAACCGCTCAAGCAGATTCCGCTGCAGATCTCTTCCTCACTCAACTGGGAGCGGGTGCGTGTTCTCGACCGCGATGTCGCCTACCCCGTGGCCACGCTCAACTCCGACGCCGACCACACCGGACAACTGCATGAAGCCGCCGTCCCGCTGCCCACGCCCCTCGCGCCTGGCGGAAGCGTTCAGCTCGATGTCACCTATTCCGGCAAGATCGCGCAATCCGCGCAGCGGCTGCTCGCCATCGGAACGCCGCAAGATGCAGCGCTCCACTCCGACTGGGACGGCATCGGTGTGGACTTCACCGGACTGCGCGGTTTTGGCAATGTCGTCTGGTATCCGGTCTCAAGCGTGCCGGTGATTCTGGGCGATGGCGCGCGCCTCTTCGACGAGATGGGCGAGCACAAGCTGCGCCTCTCCGGCGCGCAATTCCGTCTCCGCCTCGCGGTTGAGTTTCCTCGCGGCAGCACTCCCAACGTGGCCCTCATCAACGGCCATCCCGCGCCGCTCACCATCGCCAGCCCGGCCATCTCCAACGCCGACAGCCCTGGACCCGAAGTGCCCGGCGTGGCCACGGCTGCGCTTGAGATCTCGACGCTCGGCTTTGAGGCGCCCAGCCTGTTTATCGCCACGCGCGCAGCGCATCAAGCGCCGAACGCAACGCTCTTCACCCTCCCCATTGACGATGCCGCTGTCGAATCCTGGACCGATGCGGACACCAAGGTCACGCCGTTTCTGCAGAGCTGGCTGGGTCAGCGCCCGCGCTCCCAACTCGTTGTGCTCGATCTTCCCGATCCCAATGACGCGCCGTTTGAAACCGGCGCAATGCTCGCCATCTCCATCCGCGAGGCCGCGCCCGAGCAGCTACAGAATGTGCTGGCCCATGCGCTCACCCACGCCTGGATGCAATCTCCGCGCGCATGGCTCAGCGAGGGCGTTGCTCACTTCATGGGTACGCTTTGGGTTGAGAAGCAGCATGGCCGCGACAAATCGCTAGAAGAGCTGGAGGCCAGCCGTCAAGCGCTCGCGCTGGTTGAGCCGTCGAGTCCTGGCGTAAGCGCGGGCCAGCCACTGGCCATCGCCAGTTCGCCCGTCTACTACCGCACCAAGGCCACCTATGTTTTCTGGATGTTGCGCGATCTGGCCGGCGATGCCGCGCTCTCTGCCGCTCTTCGCGCCTATGATCCAGCCGCCGACTTAAGCCGCGGCTACCTTCAAGATCAAGGCCCCGGAACTTTCGAGAAGCTGCTCGAACAGGCCAGCGCGCGCCGCGATCTCTCCTGGTTTTTTGCCGACTGGGTCGATGCCGACAAGGGTTTGCCCGACCTGGCCATCGACAGCGTCTTTCCCGCCGCCGCAGACGCAGGCAACTGGCTCGTTGCCGTCAACATTGTCAATGCGGGATACGCCGCCGCCGAAGTCCCCGTCACCGTCCGCTCGGCAACCAACGCCACCACTGAGCGCGTCGTGGTTCCCGGCCATGGCAAAGCCGTGCAGCGGTTACTCGTCATCGGCAAGCCGGTTGAGGTGCAGGTCAATGACGGCGTCGTTCCTGAAACTCAGGCCAGCGTGCACATCGTCAAAATCGAAAACTTGCCCGCGTCAGGCCAATCCGCTCAACCCCAGAAATAGCCGCGGATCTGGTGACATGCTCCTGAAATCCATTAAGGAATGCCCTTGTCATCCCGAGCGAAGCGAGGGATCTGCGGTTGTTTCTCTGCGAACATCAGAGCATCACTCCAGCAATTGAGGAAACGCTAAGCCCCAGCCCCTTCATAGCTTCTTCAGATTCGCGAACTTCTCCATCAGCTTCTTCATTCCGTGCCGATGGAACATCACAGTCAGCTTCGCATCCTCGCCATCGCCCTCGCGCATCAGCACCGTGCCCTCGCCATACTTCGCGTGCAGCACCCGCTGCCCGTGCTTCAGACCCGTTGCCCCGTGCGATGCAGGAATCTCGATAGCCGGCCTCGGCAGCGCGCCCGGCTTGCCCGTTCCCTTGCCGCCAAAGTACCGCGCAATATTGCCGATCGAATCGCTGGGCACAGCCGCGCTCTCGCTCGTTTCAGCCCCTTGCGGTGCGCTCGTGCTGTCGTTGTTCTTCGTCATCCACGAGGCCACAAATGGCTTGGATGAAGCCCCGCTCTTTGCCGCGCCCGGGCGAATCACAGCCGCCGGGTTGTAAACTTCCTGGCTCTCGTCCTCGTAGTTGAAATGTTTTCCCTCTGCATCGCTTGAGAATCCGCCTCGCCGGCCGGCTCTGGAGCCGTAAGCCGGAGTTGACCATGCCGGCGCGCGTCCACCCAGATTCTCGATCAGTTGCTGCGGAACTTCTTCAAGAAAGCGCGAAGGAACGCTCATCTCCGGCGCGTCGTTGCCGTAGCGCCGGCGATAGTGCGCCCGCGTCAGCACCAGTGTGTTCATGGCACGCGTCATGCCTACGTAACACAGCCGCCGCTCCTCTTCCAGCTCCTCGGGATTGTTCAGCGTCCGCGAGTGAGGAAACAGTCCCTCTTCAAGCCCGGCAAGAAACACCAGCGGAAACTCCAGCCCCTTCGCCGCATGAAGCGTCATCAGCGTCACGCGCGAGTTGGGGTCGAACTGGTCGGTGTCCGAAGCCAACGCTGCATTATCAAGAAACTCCGCCAGCGTATCGCCGCGGACCTCAGCATCGTGCGCCGCGTTCGCAAGTTCCTTCAGGTTCTCAATGCGGCTGAAAGCCTCCGGCGATCCCTCCGCCTCAAGCGCCTTGATGTATCCGGTGCGGTCGATAATAAAGCGAATCAATTCCGGCAGCGTAGCCGCATCGCCCGGCGCACGGAACGCCGGCTTCTTGGCATCATCGCCGCTCTCCACGGCCTCTTCACTCTCGTCTGCTTCGGCTGCCTTCTTGGGCATCGTCAAAAACGGCCGCTTCGGCGCATCGGCAAAAGGCGAAAAGGCCGACGCATCGAGCAGTGGAATCTGATCCGGGCTTCCGCCAAAATCGAATGCGGTATCGGCGTTCTCCGCTCCTGCGCTCTCTGTGCCCGCCGTCGCGCCAAACTCAAATCCCGTATCCGCGTCCTCATCAGGCGCGGCATCGGCGCCAAGCTTGCCCGCAAAATCCGGGTCCATCATCGCCTGCGCGGCCACAATCAGTTGCCGGAACTGATCCAGAGCCATCAGCGCGCGCGAAGGAACCAGATGATTCGCAATCGCGGCCGAGATCGTTTCCCACGTTGACCGGCCGGTCTCAAGCGCCAGCCGTTCAAGAGTCTCCAGCGTGCTTTTGCCAATGCCGCGCGCCGGCGTGTTGATCACCCTCTGCAGCGCCATCGAGTCATGCGGATTCCGCACCAGCCGCAAATAGCCAAGCAAATCCTTGATCTCCGCGCGCTCGTAAAAGCTGAACCCGCCCACCATCGTATAGCTGATGTTGTAGCGCCGCAGCGCTTCTTCCACCAATCGCGATTGCGAGTTGGTGCGGTAGAGCACCGCGCAGTGCGCCGCGTCGCCAGAGCCGTCGATGTCTGCCGCGCTGGCTTGGCGCAGAAATGTCTGAATGCGGTCGGCAATGAACAGCGCCTCGTTTTCTCCATCCGGCGCTTCATAAAAGCCAATCGGGTTTCCACCCTGGCGATCGGTCCACAGCTTCTTTCCCTTGCGGCGCAGATTGTTGGCCACCACCGCGCCTGCTGCTTCGAGAATCACCTGCGTCGATCGGTAGTTCTGTTCCAGGCGAATGATCTTCGCATTGGGAAAGTCTTTTTCAAACTCCAGAATGTTGCGGATATCCGCGCCGCGCCAGGAGTAAATGCTTTGGTCCTCGTCGCCCACCGCGCACACATTCTTCCGTTCGCCGGCCAGCAGCTTCATCAGCTCATACTGCGGGCGGTTCGTGTCCTGGTACTCATCCACCAGCAGATAGTGGTAACGCCTCTGGTAGCGTTCTCTCACTTCGCTCGATACCTTCAGCAGCCGCGCTGCTTCAAGCAGCAAATCGTCAAAGTCCAGCGCGTTGTTCTTCATCAGCTCCGCCTGATAGCCCTTGAAGATGTGCGCAATCCGCTCGCTGTTCGGGTCTTTCGACTCCAGGTAATACTCCTGCGGATCGATCATGTGGTTCTTGGCCCATGAAATGCGGCCCAGCACCGTGCGCGGCGTCAGCTGCTTGCTGTCGATGCCCATGCGCCGCATGATCTGCTTCACAATGCCTTGCTGATCGCTCTCGTCGTAGATGGCAAAGCTGCGCGTAAGGCCGCTCGTGCCCACCTTCAGCGCTTCAATATCGCGCCGCAGAATGCGCACGCACAGCGAATGGAATGTTGCGATCAGCGGCTTGGCGAGCGTCGAGTGCCCCAGCAGTTTCTCTACGCGCGCTCCCATTTCTTTTGACGCTTTGTTGGTAAACGTCACGGCAAGAATTGAGTCCGGCGCAACGCCTTTTTCTTGAATCAGCCAGGCAATGCGGCTGGTAATTACGCGCGTCTTGCCTGAGCCGGCGCCGGCAAGAATCAGCAACGGACCATCGGTCGACTCTACGGCGGCGCGCTGTTCGGGATTCAGATTGGTAAGGAGTGCGTGCAAGGTCTGGGTCCGGAGGGAAGAATCCTTCATCCAGTTTACCGTTCGCGCTCCATTCGTGCAGGCCCGGCCCGCGCTCGGTCTTTTGCGAAGCGCTCAGAGGGTAAAAGAACTTTCACTGTATTCGATAAGCCACGGCGTTATCCTTGAGTCACAATGAATCCTTCTAAACATCGCTGCCATCGAGTAGCCGTTTACTGCGGTTCGGCAAACGGAAGCAGCACTATCTTTCGCGCGGAAGCTACCGCCCTGGGCAAAGCCATTGCCGAGGCCGGAATGAACATGGTCTATGGTGGCGCAAACGTTGGACTCATGGGCGCGGTCGCCGATGCCGCTCTCGCCGCCGGCGCTGAGGTGATTGGCGTGTTGCCGCACATCTTATCCGGCAAGGAGATTGCCCACTCCGGACTTACCGCGCTGGAAACGGTCGCCACCATGCACGAACGCAAAGCCCGCATGGCCGAGCTGGCCGATGCGTTTCTAGTTCTGCCCGGCGGTTACGGAACCCTCGACGAGCTGATGGAGATCGTAACCTGGGCGCAGTTGGAGTTGCACCACAAGCCATGCATCCTTATCAACACCGCCGGTTATTGGAATGGCTTGCTTGCGTTTCTCGATGCCGCGGTGGCCGCGGGCTTTCTAAAGTCGAAAAACCGCAAGCTGCTGCTCGTAGCTTCAAACGCGGCCGAGGCAGTAACTCTAGCCGCTTCGCGCTCGAAGCACGCTTCGGCGCCAAGCGATTTTCAGGCGATATAGCGCTTCCCACAGGAAGTTGGGTAACTCCCGAGCATTAAGGGCACGCACAAAATCCCCGGAATTATCGACTCTCAGGAGAATTTGGCCTGCAAATGCATGACCGGCGCAATAAACAATTGCGCCGGTCATGCAACTCTCAAGTTTGTTTTTACTTACTTTGCGGAACTAGCGGCTTTCCGTTGTGCTTCCCAACGCCGCTTCACTGCTTCGGCAATCCGCTTGCGACCTTCGGGCGAAATGTGCCTTTTCTTCTTTGCCGCAACCTTCTTTGCCGGCTTTGCGGGCGCGGCCTTTACGGCCACGGTGCTCTTCTTCGGTCTGCCGACCTTGCGCACAACTGGTTCCGGGCTGCTGCCGGTGCCGCTCAATAGGGCCCGTACTTGCTTAAGCAAGGCGATCTCACGATCCACCGATGCCAGAATTTCCTCGACTCCCATAAATCCTCCGTTCTCCCTGGGCAAACTGCTTGTTCTTTGCAACTATCCAGTCGTTACCAAAACTGAATCCGTGAGGCGATAACTCAAGCCAATATGCCTAAGCTAGAGCCACTCGTCATTATGTACAATAGCCGCACTAATCCCGTTTTGTAAATGGAATTCATTTGATTTATCGCGATTTCTCTGCCAATTAGCGGCGTGCAATCCTTATTTGCGTCCTTTTCGATACATGTTCATAGCTCGGTGTATGATTTCATCCTTTATAGAAGAACAACCAACGCCGATTATCTTGCTCCGTGTTCCATCTATATAGATCGTTCGTGGGAACCGAATTCGAGACCCCGGAAGGCATTCCCCCGAGCTGCGTCACTATCCGGCTTGAAGCTTAGTTATTCAACCAGCCTCGCGCGGGTTCCTCATCCAAGCTAACTTTGTGCGGCGCATTCTCTAAGGTCGCTGCAAAAAGCATCGACCCGCGCCAGATCCGTATCCCAGGCAAACATGATGCGCGCCGCGCCGCCAATAAAGGTGTAGAACCTCCATCCTCGTGCACGAACGCGTTCCAGCACATCGTCCGCGGCTTCAAGGAACACAGCGTTCGCCTCAACGGGCTGGGCTATCCGCACTCCGGGAATCGCACGCGCGCGTTCGGCAAAATACTGCGCGCACTTATTGGCATGAGCCGCATTGCGCAGCCATGCTCCGCTCTCGAGCATTCCTACCCACGGCGCAGAGAGAAACCGCATCTTCGAAGCCAGTTGGCCTGCCTGCTTGCAGCGGTAGTCAAAATCGGCAGCCAGTCTTCGATCGAAAAACAAAACTGCCTCGCCGACTGCCATGCCGTTTTTCGTGCCGCCAAAGCAGAGCACATCCACTCCGTTTTTCCAACTGATCTCCGCCGGAGTCTTGCCCAGGCTCGCGCATGCATTTGCAAATCGCGCTCCATCCATGTGCAGCAGCAACCCATGCTTCTTGCACTCATCTGCAATCGCGGCTAACTCGCTCACGCTGTAAACCCGCCCCGTCTCAGTCGATTGCGTAATTGTTACGGCACGCGCCTTGGGATAGTGAATATCCTGCCGCTTTGTCGCGAGTTCGCAGATCGCAGCCGGCGTCAGCTTGCCCTCGACGCTCGATGCCACCAGCAGCTTCGATCCGTTCGAGAAAAACTCCGGCGCGCCGCATTCATCGGTCTCCACATGCGATTGATCGCAGCAGATCACGCCATGATACGACTGGCAAAGCGAGGCCAGCGCAAGCGAGTTTGCGGCCGTACCGTTAAACACGAAGTAGACTTCGCAATCGGTTTCAAACAACTCGCGGAACGCATCGGCCGCGCGCGCGGTCCATGTGTCGTCTCCATACGAAGTTGCGTGTCCTTGATTGGCGGCTTCCATGCTGCGCCACGCCTCAGGACAAATGCCCGCGTAGTTGTCGCTTCCAAATTGCTGCAATAGTTCGCTCGCACCAGGTTCGTTCATTCCTTATTCCTTATCTGTGTCGATCCAGCCTCGTTGCGGAAAATCTCGCAGCCTTCTTCTTCTCTGACATGGCTGCAGTCGGAGCAGAGTCCGATTGAGCCTCATAGCTGCGTGGAGAGAATCCATTGCATTTATTTGGACGTATGAGCCATGCTCCGCACTGCACGCCTTCGTACGCGGCTTAAACCCATCTGCTCTTTCTATCAAATAATGATAGTCCGCGTTTGGACGTGTTCTTTGCCGAGCCGCAAACCGCTCCACCTCGCCCGGCATCGGATAACCCAAAAGTGGCATTGCACCATTCGGTACCTCAGATCAACATGGGTCTGTGCATCGTGTTCCAGTTCAATTGCTGGAGGGTGCACAGAGAGAGCGGTCAAGGGTTGCCGGGAATACCTGCCTGGCATAGATCTACCCGGACGCAGAGGTCACATGTTCTTTCCTTTGCTTCAGATACTGGCAATTACGGCTTTGGCTGTCGCATTTCACGGCTGGAGAGCCAGCTTGCGCCGCCGGAACTCCCGTTCCTGGGATTCCATGGTGGCTCGGCTGCGACTTGACTGTGGCACGCAACGGTTAAACGATGAGTCCGCTTGGAATGGTCGCCTGCAGCTTACCCCACAGGAACAATGGCAGCTTGTGCGCGGCGCGTTTGGCCTGTGGGCCATGTTTGAGAACGCCGGCGTAATGATGGAGATGGCCGACTATGCCGCTCGCAATAGCGAGTCGGTTGACAGTGAACTTCTCGCCACGCTCCGGGCAGACGCCATGCAGATTAGGGTTTATGTCCTTTCTGCCCTCTGCAAATACGCATTCAGCCAAGTGAACGAAAGCATCGGCATGAACGTGGCGCGTGCAGCCTCGGCATATTCTGAAATGGCCACGCGGACAACGGCGCTTCTCCAGGCCAGCGGCCAGCAGATGGTTCCCAGCTTTGTCGCTGCAATGTAACTCGGTTTCTTCTTCGAACATGAAAGGGCCCCAGTCGGAACTGGGGCCCTTTCATGTTTAAACTTGCTTCGTAGGTCTGTGAACTCGTTCGCCTCGTCCTCGCATGTCATGCGCCCACAGTAGGAGACACACTGCTGCGGTGCGAAACCTTGATAAGAAGCAGGCGACGATGAGCCAGTTCACCCGGTGGGTCTAGTCGCCGACGCAGACTGTGACAACTCGCAATCCGAGACCAAATCGAGCGCCCAAGCCTGCCATAGCAGACAATCGGTCGTCGGTCTGGCAGACTACGCTGGCGGGCTGCTTCTGGCGCCATAACCAGCTTCCCTTGTTTCTGGAAGCAACTGCGGCACAGCACAGGTCTGCCTTGGGTTGGTTTGAAGGGGACTGTCGTCTCTGCTCCGCACTCAGAACACGTGGTCCTGGTTTCGGGACGAACCTTCTGATTTCCGCGAACGCGCTTGGCCTTGCATTGTTTGCATCGCTTCGGGTCGTTCTTGAATTGTTTGTCGTGGAAGAAAACCTGCTCGCCAGCAGTAAAAACAAACTCGGCGCCGCAGTCAATGCACGTCAGTACTCGATCGGTGAATTCCATGACCGGCTTCCCCGAAACAGGGACATACACCGAAGCCGGCTGAAATTCTCAGCTTGCCACTCCCGGTTCCCTGTCTTCGTTCGTGATAAACACTAAGGGCCCGGGCCGCACGAAAGGAACGCGGCATTGAATTGTCTGCCCGACCATCTGGGGAGACCTTGCAACGCCTTCGCGTCGCTGCGCGAATGGCGAAATAAATCCATACATCAAATCGCGACCGCCGTCTCGACTTGCTTAGGCTCTACGGCTACCCGCACTTTCATGAAGCACGAGCCGTCGAGACGGCGTATATCGCTAATTCAAAAAAAGTTAGTCCTGCTCTTTACGAGCCTTCTTGCGATTCCGCTTGCGCGCCAATGCTGCCTTGACGCGACGCTTCTCACCGGGCTTCAGGTAGTAGGAGTGACGCTTGACTTCCTTAATAATGTCTTCCTGCTGAACCTTACGCTTGAACCGGCGCAGAGCATTTTCTAGCGGTTCGCCTTCTTGTATACGAACCTCTGCCAACTAGCCACACCTCCAGTCCTGCCAAATGGGCTCCAACTATCATACCTATCTTGAGCACTCAAGCCAAGCCGCGTTTTCCACGGATTGCTTCTTGATGCTCAAAATAACGCCATATTTACCGATAACTTTCGGGCTATTCTTTACAAAAAATAACCCTTCTTACGTCCGCTAGCCGCCAGTTAAACTCTCAAATGTGAGGCTGAGATGATCAGAAGCTACCAGGGCCGTTCGCCCCAGATCCCTGCCAGTTGTTACGTTGACCCCTCGGCCCAGGTTCTCGGCGACGTGGTCCTTGGTGAGCGTTCCTCTATCTGGATGAATGCCGTCGTCCGCGGAGATGTAAACTCCATCCGCATCGGCGACTGCACTAACGTGCAGGACTGCGCCGTGCTCCACGGCCAGCGCAACCTTTATCCCGTCATCGTTGGCGACTGGGTGACCATCGGACACAACGCTACCGTCCACGGCTGCACTGTTGCTGACAATGTGGTTATCGGCATGGGAGCCTGCGTGCTGAACGACGCGCGCATCGGCGAGGGCTGCATTATCGCGGCAGGCTCGGTGGTGCCTGAACACACCGTTGTTCCTGCGCGCACGCTCTGGGCCGGTGTTCCGGCAAAGCTGCGCCGGGAGATATCCGAGAAAGACTTTGCCCTCATCCGGGAGTACGCAAAAAACTATCTGGATTATGTGGAGATTTATCTGCATGAGACCGGCAAGTGATTTGACAAGCGGTTTGTCGGCCCTTAAGTCCAATTCCGTCTCCGTCCTATAGTGCGCGAAGGACGGATTCCGTTACATCCCGCGAATAAAGTTTTTCGTTCCATCCCGACAAAGACAGGCATGGCCTGCCCGCGCCCTTTACACCGGAATCGGATTCCGGCCGGAGAAGAACAGGCGCTGGTGCCAATAGGGGTAAACCGGGAGCCGCGCACTCGCCTTATCGAGTGCCGCCACCTGCTCGGCATTCAGGTTCCAGCCCACCGCTCCAAGATTCTGCCGCAGCTGGCTCTCGTTGCGCGCCCCCACAATCACCGATGAAACCGTCGGCCGCTGCAAAAGCCAGTTCAGCGCAATCTGCGGAACCGATTTTCCGGTCTCCGCGGCCACTCTGTCCAGCGCATCCACCACCGTATACAAATATTCATCGTCCACCTGTGGTCCGGCCTCTGCGGTCTTGTGCAGGCGGCTAACCTCCGGCAGCGGCTGGCCGCGCCGGATCTTCCCCGTAAGCCGTCCCCAGCCCAGCGGGCTCCAAATCAGCGCGCCCACCTTCTGGTCGAGTCCCAGGGGCATCAGCTCCCACTCGTACTCCCGGCCAATCAGCGAGTAATAAACCTGATGGCCCACAAAGCGCGTCCAGCCGTACCGGTCGGCAACGGCCAGCGACTTCATCAGGTGCCAACCTGAGAAATTCGAGCAGGCAATGTACCGGATTTTGCCTTCGCGCACAAACACGTTCAGCGTCTCCTGCACCTCTTCAATCGGCGTCAGCGCGTCAAAGCCATGCAGGTGGTAAATGTCCACGTAATCGGTGCCCAGCCGCCGCAGGCTGCCCTCAAGCGCATTGCGCAGGTGGTAGCGCGACGACCCCAGGTCGTTCGGCCCGCTCCCGGTCGGGAAACCCGACTTGGTCGAGATCAGCACCTGGTCCCGCCGGCCTTCAAGTGCCTTGCCCAGCACCTCTTCCGATCGCCCGTCGGAGTAGCCGTTCGCCGTGTCGAACAGGTTCACGCCGGCCTCAAGGCAAACGTCCACCAGCCGCCGCGCTTCCTCAACCTCTGTCTGGCCCCATGCCTTGAAGAACTCGTTGGTCCCGCCAAACGTGCCGGTGCCAAAACTCAATGCGGAAACTTTGAGGCCCGAGCCTCCCAGAAGTCGATATTCCATGGATGCTTGGATGCCACAGGTCTTGAGAGGTTGCAGACTTCCGCAAAGAACGCTACAGCAATTCAAATAGAGGCAGCATCTCCCTGATCGCAGGGTGATCGGCCATGTTCGTGCCTGAATCGAGGGTCACCAACGGTCCGACATCGAGCGAAGAGAGCTGCTTGAACAGCGCATCCGAATCCAGCGCCGCCCGCGCACGCAAATCATCTAAAACCGATTCGATGTAGTCCAGATCGCCGGGCTGAACAAGAGCCCGCCAGTCGGGGTGGACAAAGAACCGCAGACGGCCAATCCCATCCTCAAGCACAAGCAAAATCACCGAAGCTTTTCCGCTTAGATCCTGTGCCGCGTACTTCAGGGCGCAGAACCGGCAGCTCGGGCTGCCACCCTCTTCCGGGTTCTCGGGATTGAATTTCTTCTGTGCTTCGCTCATGCGCATCGATGATTGTGTTGAGTACGTTCTGCACGAGAAGCGGCTTGGATAGCCTGTCGAGAGCGCTTTGGAAACCGTCGAGTGCTGACGCCTGTCTCCAGTTGTCTGGCATCGTATTGACCCGTTGCCAAAGTCTATCAGAATCCAGAGCCCGAATTACATCCAATAGACCCAGAGCGTCCTGCGCCGTCAATTTTTTGTAAATGCGTGAATCGAGATATGCAGACACATGAAAATTCTTCCGCTGGTCTGCGTTCGGCCCTCCGAAAAGGTGGCCATGATCCACAAAACAGGCATCCAATCCCCTCTCGGCGTCTTCAACAAAGATGGCCTGCCGATTGTCGGTGTGCCCGGCGCAAACGTCAACCAGCCACGCCAGCCAGAAGCTTGTCTGGTTGCGGACGCGCGTGAAGCTGGCACGCGGCAGAAATTCAATGAGCCGCTGGCCATCGCCACCGAGGTACCGCGAGCCAAAACAGAGTCCCGCTGCCGGCCGAAGACGCCCTTCCGGGGTCTGTATCCAACAGTCGGGGTTCCCGTCGATGAATGAATCCAATAGCAGAAGCGGCTTCCACTCGGGAACTTCCAACCCACATGCGCCATAAAGTTCGCTGCCGGCGCTTTCATTAAAGAGCAAGTTCGGTCCCTGAAGATTGTTGATGAACTTGACCACATAAAGCAACCCGTCGCTGGCTCGCGCAAGAATAGGCTGCGAACCGCCGCGCAGATTGCGAACATACTGCTTTAAATAAATAGATTCGTTCCCCAAGGCAGGCATAGGCTCCCTAAGAAGTCAGAATTACAATTTGATTCAAAAGACGAAACAAAACTTTCTTGAGGAAATCTAAGCAGCTCAAAGACTAAACTTAATTAGTATCCATGAATAATTACTAATTCATCTACATGGGTGCATGATTTCAAGAACCAACGATAGCCCATGCTGCGTGGCATAAGTTACTAGCTGGCCATTTCCCAAGTGATTAATACAAATCTAGAGCCGCATAAGTTTCCTGTCAAGGAAAGTTGCGGTCTAATCTCGGGTCGCGCACACAGTATCTGTGGAAATCATGTGCAAAAAACCCGCACCCGCGTTGTGCGTGATCCACAATACACTCGATACGACTTCGACACTGTTGTGCTGGATATGGCGACAAAAATGCAGCCGTACAACCAAATCCGCCAAGAGAATGAATTTAATTGTTCGATCATCGAACTATCACTCCCGGACGCCCAAGCAGCAAGAAGGCTGGCAATCTCCATCGGCACAACCCTCCGCGAAGCGATTGGGAAGCGTGCCTAAAGCAGCTTCTCGAACTCTTCCACACTGAGCCCGGCCGTCTTGATCAAGCTGCGCAGAGTGCCCGGCGCCAACTCTGGGTGCTGCGGAACGGTAAGATTTGCGCGTATTCCAGCCTCGGTGAGCACCAGGTGGCTGCCAACTTGCCCGCGCACCTGCCATCCGGCTTTCTGGAAAGCTTTCGCCGCTTCCTTGCCCGAGATGTTCGCCAATCTGCCCACTAAGAATCCCCTACCACTTCAATCCTATGCACATGTGCCGGTGCAGAGAACGTGGAAAATCGGGACCTATCAAAGGAAAACGGGGGACAAACGATCCTCAAACCGCAACAACCAGCGGAGCCGCGCCATCCGGAAGGGATTCAGCAGCCTTCAGGTCTTCTGCCCAGAGCCACGCTGTGATCGCCTCTTTGATGTTGGCCAGAACTTCCTGCTCGGTCTTGCCCTGGGAGACGCATCCGGGCAATGCCGGGCATTCGGCGACGATCCAACCGTCTTCTTCCTTTTTAAGAACCACATGAAACATCATGGCCGAACTCCAGTGCCGGGCCGTACCCGCATACTCAATTTATACCCCACGCTGTATCAAAAGTCAGATGGCAAGCGCCGCCCTGTCGATTCACCCTGCCGAATCGAGATCGAGGCGCCTCACGCGCATTTAAACTAGATAAGTTATGTCAACCCTGAAAGCCGTACGCGGCACCCGCGATCTTTTGCCGCCTGAAACCGCGCTCTGGAACCGCATCGAGGCCACCGCCCGCGCCGTCTTCGCCCGCTACAACTTCGGCGAAATCCGCACCCCCGTCTTTGAAGACACCACACTGTTCGCCCGCGGCGTCGGAGAAGAGACCGACATCGTCTCCAAAGAAATGTACACATGGGAGGATCGCGCCCGCGCCCAGTCGGAGAAGACGCAGTCGCTCACTCTGCGCCCGGAAAACACCGCCGGCGTGGTCCGCGCCTACATCGAGCACAAGCTGGGCGAGACCGGCCAGTTGCAAAAGCTCTATTACATCGGCCCGCAGTTCCGCCGCGAGCGCCCGCAAAAGGGCCGCTACCGCCAGTTCTCGCAGATCGGCGC
>CAYZVG010000009.1:0-3452 GCA_964481595.1 uncultured Occallatibacter sp.
GACAAAGCTCGCGCCTACTTCCGCGCGCATCTTGAGCGGGCGTACCAGGATTTTCTAACGTCTACACCTATTAAAGAGCGCGTATTCAAAGTCCACAAAGATGCGATCCGTTCTACGGCTGAGCCCCTGGTGCGTTTATCTGTTCCTGAAAATGGCTCGGAGTCTATCTAAAGTCAGGTTCTTTTCAGCTTTGCGCGTCCTTCATTTTCGTTTCTTCATATCATCTTTATCACCTGAACCTTAGCTTTCAGATAAATTCATTCACATTTGTACTATCGTCTCGTCAGGCGAATACAAGGCGAGTGTGCCGTAAGGACAGCCGGTGTATAGACGCCGGGAGCAGCCGAAAATACACCAGATCCAGGAGAATGTTCATGGCAGATCACAAAGCACCTCAGATGCAGGCCACTCTCGGCCTAACCGGTCTAACTAGCAATGCAATGGCCCTCATCGCCCCCGGCGCCTTTCTGTGGCTCACCTTCGTCATCCAGGCCGGCACTGGCTCCACTGCACCGACCATGTGGTTAGGTATCTTTGCCGCCTTGCTGCTTTGCCTGGCCACCGCTGTCGCTTACGCAGAGATATCCAAACTCTACCCTGGCACGGGCTCAAGCTACTACTACGCAGAGCAAGCGCTCCTTTCCAAAGACAGGTTCTTCAAGTACGCTCGTGTCGCCAAATTCATCGTTGGTTGGGGTTCGCATCTTTACTATTGGGTCTATCCTGGCGTGATGGTGGCTGTTACCGGCGTTTTCGTGGGATACATCGTCGGCTTTCTTTATCCTGGCTTCATGAGCGGCTCCAATCCAGGGCTCATCTTTATGGCACTGGTGGCCATTGCTTTTTCATTCTTTGTTGGTTGGATCGCGTCAAAAGGCGCAGGCGCTTCGACGGCCGTCAATCTGGCGATCAACATCGTCCAGATTTCGGCGCTCTTGGTTTTCAGTGTGCTCGCCATCGGCTATCGTACAAACCATCCTGCAGGTTCGCCGGCCTTCCAGTATGACGGACAAACGCAGGCAACTTATAGCTACCAGTTCGCCACAGCCAAAGATGGTTCCATAGTTCGTGACGCCAGCGGCGCTCCTGCGCCTCTGCTGGACGCGGCCGGCAAGCCGGTCCCATTCATCATTGACTACCCCGAGAAAGACTCGAGTGGCAATTTCCTGACCCATACCTCTGCTCTCTCAGTTGTGGCACCGCACAAATTCAGTTTTGTCTTTATCCAAGCTACAGTCGCCATTCTGATTCTGGTCGGATTTGAATCGGTGACCTCTATGGGTGGCGAGGCAAAGAACCCCACAAAGCATATTCCGATTGCAGTCATCTCTTCGCTATTGATTCAGGGCCTGGTGTGTTATCTCATCGAGTATTTCGCAGCCAATTATTTTCTCAACTCTGGGTATACGATGCAAAGCGCAGTTACCTCGGCGGCGCCCATTGGCGACATGATGATTATGGTCGGCGACGGATTACTGGGCCAGGGCCACGGAAAGTACTTTATGCTGGCAGAGGCCATCACAGTGTTTCTAGCGCTGATCGGCACAACGCTGAGCTGTATGAACACCGGCGCTCGCGTTACCTATGCCATGGGCAAGGACAATGAGGCTCCCGAGCATTTCGGCATCCTGCATGCCGGATCGCTCAGCCCGCGCAAGGCTATCTGGACGCTGGCTGCCATCTCCGCGGTCATTGGCGTTCTGGCAGTAGTACTGGTTTTCGGCGACGCAAGTGCGCCTTCCGATGCAACCATTGCCACACTGCCGCATGGCATTTTCTCGAACTTCGGCTACCTCTCGCACGACCAGTTAGCCGCTCTGCCCAATTCGCTACTTACTGTCACACTCACGTCGAATTTCGGCACCTTCATTCTTTATGGATTGAGCTGCTTGCTGTGCATCATTGCCTACCACAGACGCCATGACTACAACGTGGTCCGCCACCTGCTCATCCCTGGCTTCGGTCTATTGGCCAACATTGTTTGCATGGCCTTTTATCTGATAAGCCCGGTTTTCGGCCTGGGCACATTTAAGGAGCCTCTGCTTGCATTGACCATTTCTGCAGCCTGGGGCATCTACGGAGGTATCTATTTCATTCGCTCCTCAAAGGCTAAAGGCAAAGCTGTGTTGCTTGCAGTCAAGTAGGCCAGACAATTGGACACAACCCAGCGGAGGTCGGTCGCAATCGCAAGATCATCGTTCAGTGCAAGGCCGGCGGCCGATGTCAACGCATTGCTGAGATTCACGATATTGGCGCATCGCGAATCTAGCCAGTAGCATTCTCGCCTGGTCGGATCAGGTGCACCCTATGGTGAAGAAGTGTTGAAGCACAGCACCGCAACGAGAAACGCTATGGCCTGCCGGATGCCGGCAGGCCATAGTCTAGTGCGCTCCGCCAGGGCCTTGTGCGCTAACTTGAAGCTGATAGCGCTCAAGATCGCTCTGTAGCTGCTTTGTAAGATCGGAGTTATGCTGCTGCGTGGCTAACTGAATGGCTTGTTGCGCAGTGGTCACCGCCTTCGGATATTGCGCGGTCTCGGAGTACATGCCCGCGAGCATTCGCAAGATAGAAGGCTCTTGTCCGTTGGTGATCTTCGCCGCCGCTTCAAACTGTTCCAGAGCTTCAGGGAAACGATTGCTCGCAGCATAGGCGCGTCCCAGGTTGTAGCGGCTATCGGCGGATTCCGGCGCAAGTTCCACTGCCTTTTGAAGCTGCGCGATGGCGTCGTCGAGCCTGCCCATGCGCGCCAGAATCACACCAAGAATGTTGTAACCGTCGTAGGACTTCGGCGCAAGTTGGATGCCCTTGGTCAACTGATCGAGAGCTTCCTGACGTTGTCCGCTCATATCCAGCACGTGGCCAAGGTTGATGTAGGCGTCACCGTTGCTCGGGTCCAGGGCTATAGCTTTATGAATCTGGACCAGAGCCTCATCTAACTTGCCGCTGTCGGCCAAAGCTCCGCCAAGATTGTTGAGCGTTTGCGAACTGTTGGGGTTAATCGCGAGTGACTTGTTGTACTCGTCAATCGCTTCTGATGTATTGCCGGTTGCAGCCAACGCAACGCCCAGGAAGTTGTGCGGGCGGGCATCGTCAGGGCCTAACTCAATCGCGTGCTGCCACACGGGAATGGCTTCAGAATACTTGTGCGCGTCAGACAATTTTGCCGCGGCGCTGTAGGCCTTGTAGAAGTCCACAGCCGGTGTTGCAATGTCGGCAATGCCGCCGGGAGCGATGTTGACAAACTCCGGTATATTCACCGCGCGGTTGGCCGCTGTAGCGTTCTCAATCAGCACCGGGGGACTGTCGTTGCCGTTCTCGTCGATGTGCGTTAGAAACATCTGCGTATATGGCGAACGTGATTTCGACGAAAACACCAACCAGCGCCCATTGGGAGAGAAACTGTGCCAGGAGTTCATCAGCCGCGTATTGGCGTTCATGCGGCGCGCAGTTCC
>CAYZVG010000009.1:3462-22292 GCA_964481595.1 uncultured Occallatibacter sp.
CCTTCGAAAGGAGCAATGTACAACTGACTGTCAGGCCGCATGAGCTGGCCGTTCTTGCATTGCACGAAGACGATCCATTTGCCGTCGGGTGAGACTTTGGGAAAACTGTTGCTCATCCCGTTCTGCGAGGCTCCCACGATGCGCTCCGGCGTGCCGCCTTTGCCGTCGTTGAACGGGATTTTGTATAGATCGTATTGAATCTGAGTTTCGTTGGGATCGTTGGCGTACTCGGCTGGCGTCTGATCCGGTGTTCGCGGCGGACGCGCCTCAGCGCGGGCAAACACAATCCACTTGCCGTCGGGATTCCACACACCGTCTGTTTGCACGTACGTGGGATCGTCGGCTCCAGGCAGCGGCTCGCGTCGTCCTTCGGTGCGGTCGTAGTACTCCAGAATGCCGCGCGTCGGATAAAAGACCTGAATAAAGCGGTAATCCTTGAAGTTGGTTACGTAATAGCTGTCGATCAACTTGCTCAGCGAGGGGCCGGCGAAGGTGCTCACCACATAGCGCCCATTGGGTGAAACCTGCGACATGAATCCCACACGCACCGTGCCCACCTTGCCATCGGTATTCCAATGCACCAGGTCTTTGGTCCCAATCGACATGTGCTGCTGCACTGGCACCACGGCATAGAGGCCTTTATCATTGGCCGGTCCATCGATGTCCATGCCGAACGTCTTGCCATCGGCGGAGAACGAATGACAGTTGGCGCACGTGGGCAAGCCTGTCATGAGAGTCTTGCTTTGCGGCTCTGAGATAGAACGGAGCCGGTATTTGATGCTGGGCACAAGCGAGTCAGGGAGGGGCTTGATGACTACGCCGCCCTTTATGTTCTCAGAGGTGGGAGTAATCAGTGGCACGTCTCGAAAGAAGATGGGCGCAGCCACAGGATCCTTCGATGTGTGAATAGTGGCCTGCGCTTGGGAAAGCGGATGGACCTCCTTCTGGCTGGCATAGCCGCTGATGATGATGGTTGCTGGTTGCTCCACTGAAAGCTTCTTGATCTCGTCCCAAGTTTTGGCGTCGGGTCTCCAGGTATGAGTGACTGCCTGCTCCGGTGTAAGTGTCGGCGGCACATAGCCAGGCACCTCGTTGTCGGATGGTCCAATCTGCATCTTCTCGCCGTTCGACCAGACTTTAATGGAGCGCGCATGTCCGCCGAATGCGATTTCGACGCGCCAGACTGTTGCGGCGGAGTTGGCATCGCGCCATTCAAATTGCGGCGGAATAATGTCGGGAGGATAAATAGTGCCGTTGATCGGGACGTCGATGGTGAGAGCTGAGCTGGAGGAAGGGGAAGATGGATTTGCTGTAGCCTGAACAGCCATCGGAACCGGCTTCAGGTAATCCGGGATAGACGCGGAATGGGCGGCTTCTGCCGCAACCGGATTTGCGGATTCGATTCCGCCGGCGCGAACTGTGCCGCTGAGCCCACTTCCCACGGCAAGCACGGCCACCGCGGCCGCAATGTACATCCTCTGCATTCAACCCCCCCTGTTTGGTTGCTCCGGACTGGCGTACCGGAGCCGATTCCTGAACTTGCAAAGGGGATGAGGTCCGGGGATGTCCGAGCAAGCAGAATACGACTATCGATAGTAACAAAGCCGATGCAGACCTTGCATGCAAAAAGCGTGCTGGGGTTCCCGACCGCTGATTTCCGAAGTTGCCCTCAGCGGGAATTCCGCGCAGCCAATGTGGAGTGGAGGGCCTGGTCTAAGCCGCTGTATGTTCAGCACTTACATTTTGTACGGCCGGGTTTGATGAAGTGGAGCTATATCTCGCGCGGTCCACGCTCCAATCGCACGAACCGAACCACTCCACAACGCGTTCAACCATGCGCTCGCGATCCTCTGAGAAAGTGTAGGTGTGGTCGGCATTGGGATAGTACTCGACGCTAATGCGGTCGCGTGGTTTCAGGCCTGCGAACATATCGAAAAACTGCCGGGTGTAGTTGTAGTAAGACGTGACACCGCCCGTATAGACGTAGAGTAACTGCGCGTTACGATTCACCAGTGACTGAATCTCGTGCTCCACCTGATGACGAGGGCCGAATGGCTTGCGCCGCCCGTGGCCGCCGACATCCTCCTCATCTTGCTTTTGTGCCGCCAGGTTGCGCCGTGCAAAGCTCAACCATGAACTGGGTCGCGCCAGGCGAGGCAAGTAATACTCCATATAACTGCGGCGCGTCCAGTAGCCGTGCCCGTCAAGGAAGACTGCTCCCACAACCCGAGGATCGCGGAGCGCCACGGCATGAGCGTTGTCAGCTCCAGCGCACAACCCGAGTAGCACGAAGGTTTGGAAACCGCGCTTCGCCTCCAGGTAGTTCAGTGCGTCCACAATGTCCGCCTGAACCTGATCCTCGTCCGATTCGGCCTGCCCGCTCGCGTTGCTGTCGCCGCGGCCACCCAAATCGAAACGCAGACTGGTCACGCCCTGTTCCGCCAGCTTGCGCGCGAGTATTACTGACATCCGGTGCGGTCCCACGCGATGAAGAAGACCGGCATTGAGCATCACCACCGCCGGCAACTCCGGATGGGCAGTTGCCGTGGGTTCGGTGAGCAGCCCAGTCAAATTGAGTTGGGGGCCAAACTCGCAGACGCGCTCTCTCATGCCACACGCTCCACCGCTTCGGCCACGGCTCTCACAATGGGGCCGGTCATGCGGGCATCAAATGCCGCTTTCAAGCTTGTCCAGTCCACCGGATCTTCCATTGACCGGTACGCCGCATCCGGCCACCGGTTCTGGATTGCTTTGAGAAGGGCACTGTACTCGGGCCGCTCTTCTGAAGTCACCAGCGCGGCGTCGGACACATCAGGTACTTCGACCAGATTCAGCAAATTGATATCCTGAATCGCTCGCCGCAAATCCTCAGGATAGCGCGCGCCGAGCAGTTCATCGGTTTCTCGGGGAGGCAATTTACGGTCCGCAGCCATCTGTGAATTCATCTCGGCGATGGAGGACAAATACTCGTGGCCGGAGACGACCGGGTCCCACAAAACCACACCCTTCCACTTCTGTTCGCGGCTAGAGGCCGCCTTGAGGGCCAGCGCCGCGCCCATGCGCAAGCCAACCACCGCTGGCTCGGCAACTCCCGAAAGATCGGCCAACTCGCGCGCGGCAATCACAATATCATCAAGCCACACGTCGAACTGTCCTGCACCGATGTCGCAGCTTGAGTCTCCGGTGCCATGGTAGTCGAAACGCAAAACGTGAAATCCTCTGTCCGCAAGTTGCAGGGCAAGCAACCGGATTGCATAATGAGTCCGCAGGTACTCCAATCCGATCGGCGCGCACAAGAGCACTCCAGCTTTGCGTGCGACTGAAGGCCTTGGCGGCGCATAGCTGCCAAAGAGGGGTGCCTCTTCCGGTCCGAAATGGAATGGAGTCATTGGCCGGCTTCCTTCTTTTGCTCTTCTGTCATGCGGTTCGCAAGTTGCCCCAGAGTATCCACAAGCACGTGCCGCGGAGTAAGGCGATAACCGGTGTCGCGCTCGACACGTACGATCATTTGCACGGAAAGCAGCGAGTGACCGCCCAGGTTGAAGAAGTTGTCATTCACGCCGACATGCGGAATCTTGAGGACATCGCGCCACGCCGTTGCCAGAGCAATTTCAGCCTGAGTGCGCGGCGCGCTGGCTGCGGAATTCTCTCCGAATTCTCCAGAGCCCGGCAGCATCTCCGCCAGCCGCGCGCGGTCAACCTCTCGTTTGCGCGTGAGCGGGAGCGACTCAAGCAGGATCACTTTCGTCGGTATCAATCTCTCGGCGCAGCGTCCGCGCAGATGCTTGCGAACCGAGATTGCGGTTACATCTTCGTCGTCGATTGGCACTGCAAAAGCAACAGGACGCGCGTCTGGCGAGCCACCGGGCGGCAGTACCAGTGCGGCTGCGGACAGCAACGGGTGCTCTCCGAGTGCAATCTCCGCCGCCAGCAGTTCCGCATCGATTTCGGGCTCAGTGTTTGTCTGAGCCGTGAATGGATCGGGAAGAGACTTGGTGTCAATCTTGCCGTTGTCAGTCAGTGGCAGCCGGTCAAGCTCGACGAACCAGCCCGGAATCATGTATTCGGGAAGAGACTCGCGCAGTCCCGTGCGCAGTTCTTGTGCGCTGGGCTTGGTGCCTTCCTTCACTGTGTAGAAGGAGACAAGGTGTGCATCGCCTGGCGTCTTATCACGCACCACAACCACGCACTGCTTGATCCTCTCCAGCCGCGACAGCGCCAGTTGCACCTCGCCAAGTTCGATGCGATAGCCGCGCACCTTCACTTGAAAATCGTTGCGGCCGATGTACTCGATGCGGCCATCGCGGCGCAACCGCACAACGTCGCCAGTACGATACATCTGGCCTTGGCCTGTGAATGGATTGGGCAGGAAACGCTCGCGCGTCAGGTCGTCGCGTCCCAGGTAGCCGCGGGTTACACCGTCGCCGCCAAGCCACAACTCGCCGGTTGAGCCGCGCGGCACCCAGTTGCGATGCGCGTCAAGCACGTAAGCCTGGGTGTTGCCGATAGGCTTGCCGATGGTTAACTCGTCGCTGGTGACGCGATCGATAGTGGACCAGATGGTAGTTTCGGTTGGCCCATATACGTTCCACAAAACCCCGACGCGGGGAATCAGTTGAGCCGCAAGATCGCGCGGCAGCGCCTCGCCGCCGCATAGCGCGGTCAGGTTTTTGTCGCCTTCCCAGCCCGCGGACAACAGCACCCTCCAGGTGGAAGGCGTGGCCTGCAGAAAACTGATCTTCTCGTCGCGCAGAATGCGCACCATGGCCAATCCATCCACAACGGTCGAACGATCGGCGATGACCGTTGTTGCGCCGGCAACCAGCGGAAGCCATAGTTCAAGCTCGGCAATGTCGAAGGACAGTGTGGTGACCGCGAGCAGGCGGTCGCGCGCAGAAATGCCCGGTAGTTGGGTGTGCATGGTGGTAAGAAAATTCACCAGCGCCGAGTGCGGAATCTGAACGCCCTTCGGCTTTCCCGTAGAGCCGGACGTATAGATCACGTAGGCCAGATCGCTGGGCTTGCGCGGCGGCGGAGCGAGTTGTTCCTCAGTCTTGCTGCCGGTAATCTCACCAATGTCGATCATGCGAACGGCGTTACTCGGTTGCCAGCCGATCGCCTTTTGCGTGAGCAGCACTTTCATACCGGAGTGCTCGACCATATAGTCGAGTCGATCTGCCGGATAAGCCGGATCGAGCGGAACATAGGCAGCGCCTGCGCGCCACACGCCCAGAAGCACGGCAACCATGTCGGCGCATCGCTCCACCATCACGCCGGCAAGGGGCAGAGGACCCAGATCTTCGCGAAGCAAAGCCGCGGCAACCTCGCCCGAACGCTTCCAGAGCTGTGCATACGTAAGCCGCTCTTGTCCCCACTCCACCGCAACGTCGTCGGGTTTTGATCGCACGGTTCGCTCGATCAGTTGGTCGGTACAAAAGCTGCGTTCGAACCCCATCGCCGTTGCGTTCAGCGCCGCATCCATCGCGGCAATCTGCTCGGCGGGGACAATCGGCAGCAAGTCCACCGGGCTGTCGGGCTGCGCAACAATCGACGCCATCAGTTGCTCAAACTGCTGCAATCGCAGATGCGTCTCCGTGGCATCAAAGAGCGAACGGTTATACGCCCATTCCAAAATCAGTTCGCCGCCTTCGACCACGCAATTGATCGAGATCTCAAAGGTCTCGGCGTTCCGGTGATTGAAAAAGTGATGCGCCTTCAGGCCTTCAAAAGCAAGTGCGCCCTCTTCAATGCCGGGGTCGAAGTTGAACATCACTTGAACAAGCGGCGCGCGCGTTCTTTCGATTTCGAAGTCAATCGCCTGCAAAAGCTCGGGAATCGTAATCCACTGATGTTCAAACGCAGCCAGAAAGCGTTCCATTACGCGCTTTGAAAACGTCGCGAATGTATCGCTTTCCTCAATAAGAAAGCGGATGGGCATGATGCGCGCATCGTGGCCCAGCAAGGCGCTCTTTCCGCTTGTGATCTGTCCAGCCGAAGGAACTCCGATGACGAAATCGCGCTGGCCCGAGATGCGGCCGATAAAAAGCGCAAATGCCGAGAGCAGCGTGACAAACTGGCTCGCTCCGCGTTTGGCGCCAGTCGCTTTCAATTCTTCGTATATCTTCTGGCCAACGGGGAAGTCTTCACGCAGCGAATCGTAGGTGCGCTGCATGGGGCGTTTGAAATCGAGCGGCAGTTCAAGCGCGGGAACGCCGCCGGCAAAAACCTGCTGCCAGTAGGCGCGTGCGCTCTCGGCATTCTCGTTCTCGCGGGCGGCTGAGAAGCGCAGATACTCAACGAATGAATCTGGCGCTGGCAACTCGGCCACATCGCGCCCAAGAACCAGGTCGGAATAGAGACGCGGCAATTCGGCAAGGATAATCTTGAGCGACCAGCCGTCGACGACCGCATGATGGCAGTTGAATACCAGCACATGGTCGCGTTCGCCGCGCTCCACCAGCAGTGCGCGAAACAAGGGCCCTTCCAGCAGATCGAAGTTATGGTTGAGTTCCTTGCGGATCAGCTCGTCGTATGCGGCTTGCTGCGCGGTCTCCTTCAAGTGACTGAGGTCGATCACAGGAAGCTCGAAGGCGATGCGTTCGCGAACGAAGAATTCGGTTCCGTCGGCTGAAAAATGCCCGCGCAGTGCTTCATGCCGGTCAAGCAGATTCAAAAGGGAAGAGTAGAGCGCGTCGCGGTCGAGCGCTCCTTCAAGGAAGATCGAGATCGAGTGGTTGTAGCCGAGCGATGCAACCGGATCGCTGAGTGAGGCGCTGAATATCTCCTGCTGGGCCGCCGTGCTTGGAACAGTCGTCTCCGTTCCGAATATCTCTTTTGGGTCGACCTCTTCTGTCGCCCTTGGTGCATCGGTCGCTGGGTCGTTCTCGATATGGGATATAGATGCCATGGCTCTCACTTATTGCTTCACGCGGCAGTAGCGCCGCGAGTTTGCATCGAAAACAAGCCACTTCTCGTTGCCCGCGGTTCCTGCGACGCGGAAAGCGCCAGGAGCGGGCGGCTGTGAATGTTTGGCTCGAATCAGCGGCTTGCCGCTTGGCTGCGTCGCGCGGGTGTTGCGCAGCTCGCCGCTTGGCGCGGATGTGTGAGTCGCTTCTGCCTGCTCGGCCGGAGCGCTCGCAGCAGTAGCGCCGATCTGCCTCAATTGCTGGTCAATGAAATTTCGTACAGCGATCAGCCGTTCTCGTGCTGCTCCTGATCCGTCTGTTGAGAAAGCTACGCTCGGCGCGAATTGAGGGCCGGCGATGCTCGCTTCAACCGGCGCGTGGCCGCTTCGAACAGGAGCTGCCATCTCCTCGACTGGAGCTGCCGCCACGTTCAGATGGCGAAGGCATTCGGGTGCGGCGGTAGCAAAAATGTGCCCGCTGAGTTTCTTCGGCGTGTTCACCTTTTCCATCAGGTCGCGGAGTGAAACTGCCACGCCGTATCGCTTGCCGAGTTCAACGCCAATCTGCATCAGCAGCAGGGAATCGAAGCCGCATTCTACAAAGCTTGCCTCAAGCTGCTCCACGCCAAAGCCGGAACGCTCGCTTAACAGAGCGCCCAATTCGGCCATCAGCCGGTCTTCCACGCTTAGTCCAGCAACGTGGGTCTGCACGGTATTAGTGGCTGCCGCGGGCTGCATCTCTACAACAGAACTCTGCGCTGCCGTACGCCGCTCCGCATGGCGTCCCTCTGAGAAACGATAGTCTTTGCGCTCGAATGGATAGGTCGAAACCAGCGGAACCTTTTTCCCGCCCGGCCAGATCCGCTGCCAGTCCAGCTCAATGCCTGCGCACCACAGTTTTGCCAGCGCCGTGCCTATGCCGCCGAGTTCCGACTGTGGTTCAGGGTTGTCGGAAAGCATTGCAATCGCGATTCGTTCGCCGTCGTTCTTCGCCGCTTTGGCAAAATGCTGCACGGCAAGGCTTGAAAGAGTGGTTCGTGGTCCAACCTCGATAAATACATTGCCGCCAAGCTCGATGGTGCGGAACAGAGCCGGACTGAACTTGACTGTCGAGCGCAGATGATTGGCCCAATACTGTGGATCGGTCGCTTCGGTTGCGGTCATGATCTCGCCTGTGACCGTGGAGACGATCTTCTTTTCGGGCGCGCGCAAGCTCACCGTGCGCACAACTTCGAGGAAAGGCTCGACCACCGGCGTCATCATGGCGGAATGAAATGCATGAGAGGTGTGCAGAGGACGGCAAGCAATTCCCGCCGCCTCAAGCCGCTGCTGAACACGGGCAATCTTTTCGTTATCGCCGGCTAACACGCAGTGAATCGGGCTATTCAGCGAGGCAATATCGACCGGCTCTCCCGCTGCAGCCATCACTGCCGCAAGATCACCGCGAGCGGAAAGCATTCTGCCACGCGGCAGGTCGGACATAAGCTGGCCGCGCGCAACAATCAGCCGCAGCGCGTCTTCCAGTGAGAAGACGTTAGCGAGATGCGCCGCCACAAACTCGCCCACGCTATGGCCCAGCATCCACGCGGGCTCAATGCCCCAATCCAACAGCATCTGCCCCAGAGATACTTCGATGGCAAACAATGCGGGCTGCGTGTAGCGCGTGTTTTCCAGCGTTTCACGGTTGGCCGGGTTAAAGATGAACGCCTTGAAGTCAAGGCCCATCTCCTGGCTCAACACTTCGCAGCAACGCGCAAATGTATTTCTGAACTCGGGTAGTTGCTCGAACAGGCTCTTGCCCATCTCAATGTACTGCGAGCCTTGACCGGGAAACATGAACGCAAGCCGAGGGTCATCGATCGCTTGCTGCGCCGGCTGCACGAGCAGGTCTTCTACCTGGAGTTGCGTAAGCCGGATGCGCGCGCCCCGCTGCTTGAAGCGTGCGCGGCCGTGCTGCAGGGTGTAGGCAATATCGCGAGGCCAGTACCGCTCCTCGGTGAGCGCCGCAACTAACTTGTCGCGCTTGGCCGCGGACTTTGCCGATACCGGCCAGATTTCGAAGGGACGTTCCGCGGTGCGCTCTGTAGCGGCAGCCGGCGGGGCCTCCTCAAGCACCACGTGCGAGTTGGTGCCACCTATTCCAAACGAACTTACGCCCGCGCGCCGCCGCGTTTCCGCGCTCGGCCAATCCAACTTGCTATCGACAATGTAGAAGGGCGAGTTCTCCAGATCGAGCCCCGGATTCGGACTCTCGAAATGCACAGTGGCAGGAATCACGCCGTGCCTCAAGGTTAATGCTGTCTTGATCAGGCTTGCCACTCCAGCCGCGGCGGTGGTGTGGCCAATGTTGCTCTTTACCGAGCCGAGTCCGCAATACTGCAGCCGTGAGGCGTCCGCGCGGGAGGCAAAAGCCTGCCGTAGTCCCTGCATTTCAATCGGGTCGCCAACCGGTGTTGCAGTTCCGTGAGCCTCGACATATTGAATCGTTCCAGCGTCTACGCCCGCATCGGTGAGCGCCTCGCGTATGCAAGCAGCCTGGCCCGCAACGCTGGGAGCGGAGAAGGAAGCTTTCTCTCCACCGTCGCTGTTGATGGCTCCGCCTTTGATGACCGCGAAGATGGTGTTGCGATCGCGGATGGCGTCTTCAACGCGCTTCAGAACCACGATTCCCGAGCCGTCAGTAAAGTTGGTTCCTTCGGCCTTGCGGTCGAATGGCCGGCAATGGCCGTCGGAGCTGAATACGCCGCCCTCTTGAAAGTAGTACCCCTCAGGCGTGGGGAAGTGGACCGTTGCTCCGCCGGCCAGCGCCATATCGCACTCGCCGTATCGTAGGCTCTTGCAGGCCATAATCACGGCAACCAGAGAAGTGGAGCAGGCTGTGTGAACGCTCACCGCCGGCCCCTTCAGGTTGAGCTTGTGCGCAATGTGCATGGCAACGTAGTCCTTCTCGTTACCTGTCATCACCGCAAATCGTCCCGCACGCTTTTCCGCTTCAGGGAACACCGCAATCTCTGCCCTGTAATAGCTGTTGTCTTCAGTGCCGGCATAGATGGCCGTTCGCTCAGGCAGCTTGCCTACGGCTTCTCCAGCGTGTTCCAACGCCTGCCATGCCGTCTCAAGCAGAATGCGCTGTTGCGGGTCGGTCAGCTTGGCTTCCATCGGGTTGATGCCGAAGAACTCGGCATCGATCCCGTAGGGTTGGTCGATGAGTCCCGCGGCGCGCACGTAGCGCGGGTCGTTGCGAAGCTCGGCTGGAACCTCCGGACTGAGTTGGTCCGCGGTCAGAATCGTGATCGTATCGCGGCCGTCCAGCAGGTTGGTCCAAAACTCGTCAAGATTTCGTGCGCCCGGAAAACGGCAAGCCATTCCAACAATCGCAATGTCGTGTGCGGCGCGAACTGCTTCTTGCGTCGATGCTTTCTTCCGGGTGCGCGAAGGCGTCGCATGGCCTGACTCTGCTTCGGCCCCTTCGGTCAGATATCGCAACAGCAGGCGCAGGGTGGGGTATTCAAAGACGCGGATTACGGGCACGTTGACGCCCAGCCGCTGGCCGAGTTCGGCAACAAACTTATTTGCTGCTAGCGATGTGCCGCCCAAATCCGCAAAGCCGCGGTCGAGATCCACTTCGGAAACCGCAAGGGTCTCCTTCCAAATCTCAATAACAGTGTTTCGCTTTTCGGGTGAAACCAGATGAGCTGTCATTCCGCAGTCTTTATCCAAGTTGTGTCAGAGACTCTCTGTCTAACGTTGTATGAGGTATTGCTTCGCCCATTCGCCGGGGACAATTTGGTCGTCGCCGCGCAGGGCCATCTCAGAGAAGGGCGAACACGCGGCGAATCCGGTCCTCGACTCAGAAGACCTCGCAAGTACTTCGCTGTGATGATTAAGATACTACGTATCCACTAATCTTCAAAGATACCGAAGTGCCACATCCAACACACAAAAGTGTGCCTGCACGCCCTCATTGATTTCGCATCGGAATGCGGCGTCTCTAATGAAGGAGTCCGTTTTCGTTGCTCGTCTTGCGGTGGGTTTAGCAAACCGCCGGGGGAACTCCGCGGCGATTTGTCTGGCAGTATTTCTTCTCTCGTTCATCTGGCCGACGGAGACAGCCGGTTTGATCCTCGAGTGCTGTTCTTGTCCATGTACATCGATACATCCGCTTCCTCGATAATTTGCTCGAGAGTCTTGTTCGGCTTCCATTCCGCCATGCCGATTGAAGCATCCACTTGAATCGATACGGGCTCCTTGCCTGGCCCGCCGCGGATAGTGTATTTGCCGAAGACCCACTCTCTGATGCGATCGATCTGCATGCGAGCGCCGTCGCCATCGCAGGCGAGCACGAGAATGAACTCGTCTCCCGCCCAGCGGCCCACCAGATCGCTCGATCGCACGTTCAATTGCAGTTCCATGGCAAATTGCTTCAACAGGTCGTCGCCCGCAAAATGTCCGTACTTGTCATTGACCTGCTTGAAGTGGTTCAAATCGATCATCAAGACGCAAAATGCCGCCTGATTGGCGATGCTCGAATGAATGCGGCACTCGACGCTGCGACGGTTCTCCACCCGCGTCAGTTCGTCTTTCAACATGACGTATTCAATGGCTTTCAGCCTGGCCTCGTAGGTTGAGACCTCAGTGCGCAGGTTCGTGACCATTTCCTGGCTGTCGCGCGTCATCTGATCGACGCTGCTTTTCAACTCCGACACACCCCGAACGATCGAGGATCTGATCTGGGTCAAATCGTCGAGATTCGCGATTTGTTCAATACGGCCAGTGAGATCTTTGAACTTGTTTGTGTATCCTTCGTCGCGGCTCCAGACAGATTCAGCGGTATTGGCCAGGGTGATCAGCAGTTCCTTGACCTCGTCGGCTTTATCCTTCAGGTGAGCGGCGGTGCGATCGCCCCATTCCTGCAATTGAATCTCGACTAGCCGTTCGGTACGGCGGGCCAAGTCCACTCCCGGATCGGTCGCCAGCCGGCGCTTCAGACCCTCGAGATTGGCCCGTAAATCAGTTCCGAGAGTTGGTCCAATCTTCACCGCCACGTCGCCGACCACTGAGAGTGCCGCGCTGTAGGACTCAAGCATTGCGGTCGCCAATGGGTCAGCTTCCACTTCGAAGCTGCCGAGTGGGGTGTCCATATCTAGGTATTTTTTTAGAGAGATCATGCGATAGTTCTTCTCCCCGTCCCTTGCTCTCACCTGAATGCAGTATGCAGAAAAATCGTAAAGCCTCGATTTGTCACGAGGCAGACGCCGTTCGTCCGGAAGCCGCTGACGCGTTTCGATCAAACTATCGGCAACTAACGGATGCATTTCCAGCGATTTGCGTTAAAAAAACACAATTACCCGCAGGGACGCCCAGACTATTTTTTGATTGACTAAGGAGAAATTTGATCCTGCGAAACTCGTCTTTCCGATCTCCTCGTATACAGAATGCGATTAAGCACTCGGATTTGTTCGCGCAAGAGGAAAATCGGAGGTTTTCCTTTATGCCGCCTTGGCCTGGGCAATACGCTTCACCGTCAGCACGGTGATATCGTCTTCCTGGCCGAAACTCTTCGCGGCTTCCGCTACATAAAATGCGGATTGATTACACAAATTATGCACGCGATCGAATCCGAAGAGCTCTCCTGAAGCTTGCCTCGCCTCAACCACGCCATCGGATAAGAGAAGCAGGCGATCGCCCGGATGCAGATAGACGTGAACCTCCGCATAAGCAATCTCAGGCAGTACGCCAAGCGGCAGATCGCCGGGCAGATCGACCTCCTGGCTGTTCAGGTAGGGTGGCAGGTGTCCGGCGTTGGCCAGCACTACCTCGCCATTCGCTGCGAAGAAGGCCGCCTGGCAGGTGGTAAAGCTGTCGCTGCCGGCAAGAACACGATTTAGCGACGACAGGATTTTGGCGGGACTGCGTTCGGTGGTGCGGCGCAAGGCGCCCACCAGCATTGACACGCACATGGCTGCCTTGAGTCCCTTGCCGGCCACATCTCCGATTACCGCAAGCAGACCTCCATCCGGGGTGGCTTGCAGATGGAAGAAGTCTCCCCCTACCTCATTGGCGGGGTCGTAGACTGAGTCCACTTCAAATCCGGGCGTCTTTAGCTTCTCGTGCGGAATCATGAGCTCCTGCACGCTGCGCGCCGCGGCCAACTCGCTCGATGCGCGCTCCTGGTCCCGTTGAATGCGCAGAAAGCGCCCAAAGATGATGAGAATGATGACCAGGATTCCGGTGAAATCTGCAATGGAATCGAAGTGAATGGGGATGACGGCGGCGTGGATGGTCAGCGGCGAATTGTAAGGATGTCCGACCCAGTCGCTCATCATGTCGGTGAAGACGGGCTCGATCACACCGATGCCGGTGAGCATCAGCGGCAGCAGCAACATGCCGGCCTCATAGTTGCGTCGAATCGTGGCCACGATCAGCGCCGTCACCACAAAAATCAGCCAGCCCAGTATCCACAGAGCGCTGCCCGCCAGGATAAAAGTCTGCAACTCTCGGACGGTGTGGCTGCGAACGAACATCATCAGAGACGGTCCCACGCAGGCAAGGATGGGAGCCGTGTAACGCAGCAGCCGGACGCTCCAGCGGACGTACCACTTGGTTGAGCGGAGCGCGAGAAACGCAACTAAGAATTCGAAGAAGAGATAGGCTGAGATCGCCGTCAGCTCCAGAACCGCCGCTCCGTACCAAAGGCTGTCAATACGCGCGGAACTCCCGGCAAATTTGATAAATGCAATGGGAGCCTGCGCCAACTGATGCAGTCCCAGCCACAAGTACTCGATATGGTCTCTCTGGGCGTAATAGAGCGCGAACAGGAAAAAGGCGAGCACCGCCAGCAGAACTGAAATCACCAGCCGCGGCAGGTTTTCAAACAAATTGGCGTCCGCCCATATCCACCACGCGCGAAACAGCTCTTCGTGGCTCCCCAGGCGCAGAACCCGTTCCTCAAAGAAGTTTGTGTAGGCCATTCGCCCAAAGGCGTAGTATGGCGTGCGCAGCACCAGGACCAGCGAGGTTTCACCTTGAGGAATGTCGAGATTGTAGATGCGCGAGATCTGCTGGTAGTGCTGGGGAGTGTCCCCATGGGAGCCCTCGGGCGACATGCGTTTGCCGTTTGCGAATACCTCAACGTGCACTTCGGAGCCGCTCATACCGAGAGACGTGTTCGGCTCGACAGGCAGCTCAATGAGCAGTGCAACCGGTCCGTGGTTGGGAGCGAGCTTTACATGCAGCCTGAACCACGCGTAAGTTCGTCCACGCCCGTTTGGGCCGGGTGTCCCGCCCGGTGGAGGCGGTGGTGGGCCACTCTGCCCGGGCGAACCTGAATGCGGCGGCTGGTCCTTTTCTGGTATGTCGAGGTCGGGTACATCTTCCACTACGCCATGGCCGGCGCGCACCGCCCAGCGGGAGTCGTCGAAGTCTGGTCGAGCAGGAGCCTCGCTGGCGGTGATTCCCACCCGCCACCCGTTATCGAGCGTCAAAGGGGCACCGATAGCGGTGGCGTCGAAGACCGCTGGCGCAGCAGCCGGGTCTGCGGTTTGCGCCACAGCCGGCTTGCCGATGGGCCGTCCTGCAATAAGATGCGGCCAGCCTGGCGGCGCCTGAGACACCAGCGGAGCTGTGCCACAAAGTACCGCTACTGCCAGAATCAGAATCGTTCGCCGCAAAGACCCTCCACAATTCCAGTGTGTTCTCCAATGTAATTCAGCCAGATGAGGGTTCCAAGTGGGTTGGACTGGTTTCCGATGGAAACTGGTTACCGGTCTCTGTTCGGATTATTCTGTCTTTGTGTTGCCAAAGCAGCGGATACTAGCGTCTAACGAGTGGCAAGCTGCGGCGAGCGGTGCGCAGTTATCGCCCCGGAGGTAGGGTCATGAAGCCAGAATTCAACGGCTCCCGTGCAATGTTGCTGGCAGGATTAGTGCTGGCAACGGCCGCGGCTTTAAGTGCACAATCAACGGGTTCCAGCAGTTCCACTCCGCCTGCCGGCGCGCCACAGGCGCAGCCTGCCCCGGGCACAACGCCGGTAGGGAGCGACTCCCCAGCTCCTTCCACGGCCTCCGCAGGGACCGATTCTAGCGGCAAACCGGCTTCAACTCAGCCGGCATCCGACACCAAGGGGACCGACACCTCTCAGAAACCCGCGCCCGGAACTACTCCGGTGGGCGGCGACATCCCTGCAAAAACGGCTGACGCCAAAGGCGTGGATGCGGACAAGGTCGTTCCGGTAGGCGGCGAGCTAATCAAGGTCAAGTCCGGCAGTATTGAGGACGTGGGTTCGGTCGGCAATCGCGATATTGGCGGGCGCGGGCTGGGGAACTGGTACTCCACCGATACTGAAATCAAGATGGGCAAGACCTACGCGGACGAGATCGAAAAGAGCTCCAAGTTCATCACCGATCCCGTTGTGGTTGAGTACGTGAATCGCGTCGGCCAGAACATCGTCAAGAACTCCGATTGCAAGGTGCCCTTCACCATCAAAGTCATCGATTCAGACGAGATCAACGCTTTTGCATTGCCTGGCGGGTTCTTCTACGTGAACTCGGGCCTTATCCTGAACGCCGATGAAGAGGCCGAACTGGCCGGAGTTATGGCCCATGAGACTGCTCACGTATGCGCGCATCATGCGGTCCGTGAGATGACGCGGATGAACTACGCGCAATTGGGCACCATTCCGCTCATCTTTATCGGCGGCTGGACGGGGTACGGAATCTACGAAGCCGCCTCCATCGGCATTCCGATCACGTTTATGAAGTTCTCGCGCGAGTTTGAATCGCAGGCCGACTTCCTGGGCGTTCAATATATGTATCGCGCCGGATACGACCCGCAAGCATTCATCACCTTCTTTGAGAAGATTCAGGCTCTTGAAAAGCGCAAGCCGGGCGCGGTGGCCAAGGTCTTCGCGGACCACCCGCAAACCCCCGATCGCATCCTGCACTCCCAGGAGGAGATTGCCCGCATTCTGCCGGCCAAAGACGAGTACATGGTGACGACCTCGGAGTTTGACGACGTGAAGGCCCGGCTGGCGCGCATTGAAAACAAACGCCGCCTCACTGACACCAAGGGCGTCACGCGTCCCTCGCTGCGCCGCGCAAGCACCGCTCCTGATGACGGCACTGGCAGCACAAGCAGCCAGACCGACAGTAGCGGATCGAATACCGACGACGACAAACCTACGCTGCATCGCCGCGACGACCAGAACTAACCGCAGGCCCGGCAGTCGCATCCGGGCCACCGTTTCGCGCCGTCGCTCCTCGGATGCCGGGGTATCTGCTTTGCACTGGGCAGCCTGTGCGCCATGCTTGTTTTGTCCCAGCTCCCCGCTTTACAGTGGATGCTGTAGGACGCCCCCGCCTGCACGGTGTTCTCGCAGATGAGTCGAAAGGTCGCCATCAAAGGTTCCCTCATGAAGTGGATTGCGCTCGCCGCGGCAGCATTCGTGTTTATTCTCCTGCTTACGGAGATCGCCAACCAGGTGCCTCCGGAACCGCCCACGGGTACAGCGTTTTCGCTGAAGGCCCAGAAGGTGGTGCAATGCTCCGCGACTGAGATCACGCTCGTCGACAACCATGAGGTGCAAACTCACCTTGAAAAGGACAGTTCCTGGCCGGATTGTTCGGAATTCCACAAGGACGACGTTCTGGATTTCTTCCTGTCGCGCGGCGCACAAACCAAGTTTCTGAGTGACGAGAAGACAAGTTGGTGGCGCAAAGCCATGTAAATCAGCCGCCTGCGGCATTTTTACAATTTGAATTCCAGGAAGCATGAGCCATTTACATAATTCACACGAGAGTGCAAGAAGCGTCAGGGCACGACTTCTGCGGTGCCGCAAAAGTGCATTCAATCAAAGGGGTTTTAACCCCTGCGATGTTTGTTTTTTGTGGCTCGCGATTCGCAAAGGACAGTTTTGTAAATGGTTCGCTCAGGCAAAGTTTTCCACCGGCCGGTACGCATCTCAATTCATCTTTTTGAGTTGCACCATGTGTTCTAATGGCCCCACGCCTTGAGGGTCGGCAAAAGGCCACTACTACCGGCGGGGTTTCTCTCTTTGTTTAGTTTTCATTTTCGCCGCAATTGCCGGGGCGAAAAACAGACGAAGGCGCTAAAACTGCCTGAAATCCCTTGAAACTATGGACGATTCCGCGTTATATACAAGATTACCGGCTGATTTGCCGGAATCCACGCAGAGACACTTCTGACCTCCGGAGGCAACTATGCGCAACGTCGCAATCCGCTCCAATCTTCTGGTTCCCGAGGTCCGGGAGGTCATGGATATTCGTCAAGCCTCCGACTATCTGGGCATCTCGCCTGACACTCTCTACAAATACGCGTCGGATGGATTCGTTCCAGCCTTCAAGCTCGGCAATCGCTGGCGCTTCAAGCGGTCGCGGCTTGACGAGTGGATGGACCGTCAGTCCGACTTGCAGAACGCCGAAGCCGAAATGGACCCGCATCAGAAGAAGCCGGTCCGGCCAGCCCTTTAGCGCGGCCCCTGTCCTCTGCCTTGTGATAAAACATACCAAGTGGACCACTTCCGCCGCATCGGCGCACTGCGCCGCAGGATAACGCGCACGGGGCTTTCGGGACTCGTCGTTACTCATCTCCCCGACCTTCGCTACCTCTCGGGATTTACAGGTTCAAGCGCAGCGCTGGCCATCACCAGGCGCGCCGCGCGGCTGTTTACCGATGGGCGCTACACCACGCAAGCAGCCGAAGAGGTCACCGCAGCCAAAGTTTCCATCATCACCGGACCCCCTGCAGTCGCGGCAGTGCAGTGGCTGGCCGCCCAGCCAGTGATAGAGTCCGTTGGATTTGATCCGGCTTGGACCTCGGTTTCAGAGTTGTCGCGTTGGAAAGATGCTTTGCCCGCGCGTTTGCGGCGCAACTTTCTCACCCCGCTGCCGATGTCGTTGGTAGAACCTCTGCGCAGCTCAAAGGACGAAGACGAGCTGGCGCTGATGATCGAGGCAGCTCTCATCGGCTGCAAGGTCTTCGATTACATGTTAGGGTTCATCCGGCCAGGGCTCAGGGAGTTCGAAGTAGCCGCGGAACTGGAGTATCAGGCCCGGCTGATGGGCGCTGAAGGAATGTCATTCGAGACCATCGTTGCTTCGGGGGTCCGTTCTGCTCTTCCGCACGGAAGAGCCACGGCCTCGTTGCTGCCGCGCAAAGGCTTTCTGACCCTGGACTTCGGTGTTATCCTCAAGGGTTATTGCTCCGACATGACGCGTACGGTCCACCTGGGGAGACCGAAACCTCAGGATCGGAGCACCTATAACTACGTGCTCGAAGCCCAGGAAGCAGCAATCGCGGCAGTCGAGTCGGGAACCACGTGCGGGGAAGTCGATGAGGCTGCCCGCTCGGTGTTGCGCAGGGAGGGATTGGCGGAGGCGTTTTCCCACTCCACCGGCCATGGGGTCGGTTTGGAGATACACGAGCCGCCGAGGGTAGGCGCAGGACAAAACACCAGGCTTACGCCTGGAATGGTCATCACGATTGAGCCGGGTGTGTACCTGCCAGGCCGTTTCGGAGTCCGCATCGAAGATATGGTTGCGGTAACGCGAACCGGAGGCCAGGTGCTTACGCCCGCGCCAAAGGCTCTTATCGAGCTGTAATGCTCTCGGGGCATGCGGTCTTCCGCAGGCGGCCCTGGGACGCGAACATTGGGGAGATTTGAAGGACGAATGAAACCAGAGGATATTGCAGACCTGAAGCAACTGATTGAGTTCCTAAAGGAACATGAGGTTGCCGAATTCGATCTGGACCGGGGCGATATCAAGATTCGCCTCAAGTTCAATCAACAGCCGGCTGCCGGTCTCGGTGAACTGGGACGGCTTTTAGCATCGGCTCCTGCCAGCGCTGCACAAGCCGTTGCCGGCGTTGCGCCTGCAGCCCCCGGCGCGCCACAGGCTCCAGAGTCCGT
>CAYZVG010000010.1:0-20545 GCA_964481595.1 uncultured Occallatibacter sp.
AGACGGTTCCCGTGCCGACGGTGGCGCTGGTGGGCTACACCAATGCCGGCAAGAGCACGCTATTCAACGCGCTGACCGGCGCGCATGTGCTTTCGTCTTCGCGGATGTTTGCGACGCTGGACCCGAAGCTGCGGGCGATTGAGTTGCCCAGCCGGCGCACGGTGCTGCTGTCGGATACGGTCGGCTTTATCCGCAACCTGCCGCATACGCTGGTGACCAGCTTCAGGGCAACGCTGGAGGAAGTGGAGCAGGCAGAGGTTCTGCTGCATGTGCGCGATGCGTCGTCAACGTATGGCGAGGAACAAAAGTCGCAGGTTGAGAAAGTGCTGGACGAGCTTGAGTCGCTGGCCAAGCCGCGCATTGAAGTGCTGAACAAGACGGATCTGCTTGCAGAAGACGACCGCGAGGGGCTTGAGAATCGCTGCAAGAGCGAAGGAGCCGTGGCCGTCTCGGCGCGAACGGGCGAAGGCATGGAGCAATTGCTCGAGGCGATTGACGCGGCGCTGCACTCCGATCCGATTCTTAGCGCGGAGCTGCTGGTTCCCCAGCAGGATGGCGCGGTGCTGGCGGCGATTGAAGGCGGCGCAGTGATCGAGAGCAGAGCGTATGAGGGCGAGCAGGTGCGGCTCACCATCAGCGCTCCCGCATCGCTGGTTGGACGGCTGAGAAAGTACCGCGTGCGTGAGCCGTAACCGTGCATACATGCGATGCTGCTAGAACTGGTTGCATCAATGGTTTTGTAACAAGGGCACGGCTTCAGCCGGGCCGCAAAAGGCGCATAAATCGCGGGGGGTTCAACCCCTGCGGGATGCCACGCCGCCCGGGTGGCATTGATGCAACCAACTCTAGCTTTCTGTTGAAGGAGATGGAATGAAGCGGGACGATGACGCGGCAGGACGAACGATTACGACGCTGGCCAGCCGCGAGGTTTATCGCAACCACTGGATGCGCGTGCGCGAGGATGAAATTCTGCGCTCGAACGGCGACAAGGGCATTTACGGCGTGGTGGAGAAAGACGACGCGGCCATTATTCTGCCCATCGACAACGGACGCGTGTGGCTGGTGGAGCAGTACCGCTACACCATTGGCGAACGTGCGCTGGAGCTGCCGCAGGGCAGTTGGGAGAAGGCGATCGACGATCCCGAAGAGTTGGCGCGTGGCGAGTTGAAGGAAGAGCTGGGCCTGGTTGCCGCGGAGATGACATGCCTTGGACAGGTGTGGATTGCGTATGGCCTTCTGCGCCAAAAGCAGCATGTGTTTCTGGCCACAGGCCTGACCGCAACCGAGAAGGAACCGGACCGCGAAGAGCACGACTTGATCACGCACACGGTTTCGCTCGAAGAGTTTGAACGGATGATGCTCGACGGCACAATTCGCGACGCCTGCACGCTATCGGCATGGGCGCTTTATCAGTTGCGGAAGTCGAGCAAAGCCGCGCCAAACAGCTAGACCTCAATCTTTCGCTCGCTGCTCCTCTGCGCGGAGATGCAGGTCAGCAAGTTAGCATGTCGGCAAGTCAGCCATCAGCTTCAAGCTTCTAGCTTCTAGCTCCTAGCTCCAAGCTTCGAGAACTAGCTGCATAAATCTCGTTTTGAAAGGGCATGGCTTCAGCCGTGCCATCAAAGGTGCATAAACAGTGGGGTTTTAACCCCTGAGGGTGCATTTCAATCAGTCCCGATGATTTATGCAACCAGTTATAGCGCAGAAGTTCCTATCAAAACGACCGCTGTTCATCAGGAACGAACGGAACTCTGCTCCCTGATCCCTGTTCCCTGTTTTTCAGTTCGCATGTTCGGCGATAGCTCTTGCGGCGGGTTGGCTTCTGCTATCGTTTTGCCATGACGCTGCAGGCACGCATGTGCGGGGTGATTCTGGCGGCGGGCTTCTCCTCGCGGATGGGCCGCGACAAGGCTCTGCTCCCTTGGCCGCCGGCTGTTGCTGGCTCCGATGCGCTGGGCGAAACCATGCTCTCCGCGGCGATTGCGGCGCTGAAGCCCTTTACCAGCGCGGTGATTGTGGTTGCGGGGCGCAACGCGGAGCAGCTCTCACCGATCGTTCGCGCTCACGGCGCGGCGCTGGTGGTAAATGCCGCGCCCGAACGGGGACAGTTCAGCTCACTGCAGGAGGGGCTGCGCGCGGCGCTCGAGCACGACGCGGACGCGGCCATGATAACGATTGTGGATTGCCCCCCGTTGAGCGCGCGCAGTTTGGAGTTGCTGTGCTCGGCCTTTGAACGTGCGCGGGCCGGCGGCCAATGGGGAGTGATTCCGGAGCGCAACGGCAAGCGCGGCCATCCGCTGATTGCCGGGCGCGCGCTGATGGACGCGTTTCTAGCTGCGCCGGTAACGAGCAATGCGCGCGCGGTTCGCCAGGCCCATGCGGAACGGATGCAGACGGTCGCCGTGCCGGATCTGCTGCTGGGCGTGGATGTGAACACGCCGGAAGAGTATGGGGCGCTGGGGTAGGTCTTCGACTACATGGGTTCGAAGCTTAGATTCGTGTGAGCCAATAGTCGGGCGTCGTGCTATCCCCGGTCTCAGAATCGAGACCGGGGGCACCCACTTTTTGAGGAGGAATAAGGTTCCGCCAAAACGCCAGGCGTGCCAAACGCCACGTCCGATGCACTCCTTTTGAGGTCGCCGGTCCCCTTCAGAGCCGTGGCAGCCGTCACAGCACTGGCAGCGGCTGCCTGCTGTAGATTTGGCGCAGATTTCGAACGAAGGGAAGGAGCACTCCCATGCATAACACTGCTATCGGCGGCATCGCTACGCGTTGCCTTAGGGGAATCCGCAGCTCACTCGCAAGCCTTCTGCTCGCATCCTGTGCGATGGCGCTGCTCTCAACTTGGACTGTTTGTGCGGCACAGGATTCCAAAACTCCGGCTGTGCTGCCCGCGCCTGCCAACGGCAAAGCCATCGTGTGTATCTACCGCGTGTCTCGATTTACCGGTTCGGCATCGCACGACGAGATCTTTGTGAACGACACACATCTTGGCAAACTACTGAACGGCGAATACGAATTCCTTGAAGTGCCGGCCGGGACTGTGGTGATCTCAGGATTGCCCAAGATGTACTACGGAAGCCTCATCCAGTCCGCCGGTGCGGCCCTGGCCGAGGCAAGAAAGAAAGAGAACGAGCGCGCGCGCTTTGAGGCGGAGGCGGGCAAGACCTACTACTACAAATGGACTGCCGGGACCATGGGAACGGAGATCAAGGTGACGTCTGTGGATGCAGAGACCGGGGCCAAAGAGATGAGCAAACTGCATCTCTCCAAGCCCCCGGACGACACGGACGCGGCGAAGGGCGAAACGAAAGATAGCGGGAGTCCAGGTACGAAGTAAGCTCGCTGGCCTGCCGCGCAAGAATTCTATTGCCGCTCTAGGGTTGAGGTTCATGCTCTCCCACCCTTCCGCAAAAAACGCGGAAGGATGGGGCACCCTGCTGCGATCTGGCCCGAAGCTACCCGCCCGCTCATCGCGATAAAACTGCGATGAACGGGGCACAGTTTCTCGTAAGTAATAGTGATTCTCTGATCGTGGCGATTCTTTGGTAGTGGTGATTCTTCTAAGCTGATGACTGTGCCACTCGCCCCCCACCTTTACCGGGAAGAATCGGATTTGCGCTTACCGCCCATGTCAGGGTTCGGTCAGGTCGGCGCCTTTGGGGTCGCGGCCTTGAGAGGCGATGTCGGCGAGGGCTAGGGCGATGACTGCTACGGAGATGGCGAGCACCGCGGGGTAGTTGCCCCAGCGCTCGGCGGCGAGGGCCTGGCCTTTGCCGTTCCACGAGGTGATGAGCCCGCCGAGCTGATAGGCAAGGCCGGGGGCTGTGGCGCGTATGGCGGCGGGCGATAGCTCGGTGAGGTATGCAGGGACGACTCCCCATGCGCCCTGCACCATGAACTGCATGAGCACCGCGCCCAGGCCGAGCACCAGTGCCGAGTGTCCGTAGGCGTAGAGCGGAATGACTGGAATGGCGAGCAAGGCTGCGGCGACGATGGCGCGCTTGCGTCCCCAGCGCTCAGAGAGCGCGCCGAAGACGATGCCTCCGGCGATGGAGCCGAGGCCGTAGAGAACGCCGATGATGCCGATGGTGCGCGGCGATAGCTTGGCGGCGACGGCGAGGAAGGTGGGGTACACATCTTGCGTGCCGTGAGAGAAGCTCATGAAGGCCGTCATGAGCAGGACCAGAAAAAGAAACGTGGGCAGAAAGGCAAGCAGGTTGCCGGGCACGCGAGGCGCGGCCGAGCCCATGGCGGCGCGGGCCAGGCGCTTGTGTGAGGCGGCGAGCCAGACGGGCGACTCCTCGACGCGAAGCTGCACATAGAACACAAGCAGAGCGGGAGCCGCTCCGAGGATGAACAGGCCGCGCCAGCCGATGCTCTGAAAGAACAGAGCGAAGGCCGCGGAGGCAAGGATGGAGCCAAGAGCGTAGCCCTCTTGCAGAATCCCGCTGAAGACGCCGCGGCCCTGCGTGGGGAGGGACTCAAAGGCCAGTGCCGCGCCTACGCCCCACTCCCCGCCCATGGCGATGCCGAAGAGCGCGCGCAGCACCAGCAAGGCGCTGAGCGAGGGCGCGAAGGCGCAGGCGAACTCGATGACCGAAAAGCTGAGGATGTTGAACATGAGCACCGGACGGCGGCCGTAGCGGTCGGCGAGCAGTCCGAAGAGGAGCGCGCCGACGGGACGGAAGGCCTGAGTCATGAAGACTGCTCCCAGAACCGCGGAAGGCTGAGTGCGGAATTCGCGGGCGATGGCATTGACGCAGAAGATGAGCAAGAAGAAGTCGAGGCTGTCGAGGGTCCAGCCAAGGAAGGCGGCGAGAAAGGTGTGGCGCTGGCTGCTGGTGAGCTGGCGGAAGGCACGGTTCAACGACATAGCCCAAGAGGATAGCAGAACGGCTGAGAACGAGGCGCGGGCAATGGGCAGATGGGCGCGGAATTCACGAGAAATACAAATATTTGTTGCAACGAATATCGCCCCGTTTGCGTCTACAACTCAGGTGGACTTTACGCCAGCGCGGCTGCTTCCCGATTTCCCTCTGCGCTGCCGGCGGAGAGCTCCCCCGATGGAGGCCTTTGCGGCCCGTCAATTTACGAACATGGAAAGGAATACCGAAGAATGAAACGCTCCGTACTCACGATTGCCCTGTTGGCGGGACTTGCACCGTTCGCCTTTGCACAAACCTCAAACTGGGTGTCAGATCCCGCACACAGCGAAGTGGATTTCAGCGTGACGCACATGGCGATTTCGAATGTGCATGGGCATTTTGGCAAGGTGGACGCGAAGATTGCACTGAACGATGCGGACATTACGAAATCGACAGTGACGGCAACGGTGGACGTATCGACTGTGGACACCGGCCAGGGAGGACGCGACACGCACCTGAAGACACCGGACTTTTTTGACGCGGCAACGTATCCTACGGCGACCTTTGTGAGCACCAGCGTGACCAAGGGCGGCAACGGGCTGCTGGTGAACGGCAACCTGACACTGCACGGCGTAACCAAGCCAGTAACGCTGAATGTGACCGGGCCAAAAGGTCCGGTGCAGGGCATGGACCAGAAACAACATGCTGGATTTTCGGCGACGACGACGATCAGCCGGTCGGCGTTTGGCATTGGCAGCAAGTTTCCGGCGGCGATGGTGGGCGACGACGTGACGCTGAGCATCGACCTGGATGTTGCCAAGCAGTAAATGCGAAGCGGCCCGCGCGGCTTAGGTGCCGGCGGGCCACCTTACAGACGACGGTCATCAAGAGAAAACTCAAACGGGAGCAATCCGGTGGTTAGCCTGAAGTTGGAGATTGTGCAGGAACGGCCTTTCTCAAGCGCGGAGGAAGAAACATTGCTGAACCTGCTGCGCACCGCCGATTCGCTGAGTCGGGCACTTCATCGCAAGACACGTGACTGGGGCGTAACCTCGACGCAATACAACGTGCTGCGGATACTGCGCGGGGCCGAGCCACGCGGACTGCCCTGCGCGGCGATCGGCGAACGGATGATTACCGCCGAACCTGACATTACGCGGCTGCTGGCGCGGCTGAAGGGGATGAAGCTGATCCGGCAGCATCGCGACCGGCAAGACCGGCGCGTGGTGTGGACGCAGATTTCAGAGGCCGGGCTGGCGCTGCTCAAAGAGATGGATCCGGTGATTGAACAGGCTCCGCGCGAGCTGCTGGGACACTTGAGCAGAGCGGAGCTGGCCGACCTGGTGCGGCTGCTGGAGCTGGCGCGCAAAAGCAGCGAGGATTTTCTACGGCCGGTAAGGTGCGAGGGAACGGCGTAGAAGCTAACCTGAGCTTCCGCGGAATGAACGAAGCTGGGCCGGTTGGTCCACATCTCAATCGACCACAAGAGCTGGGTGCCTGTAGAGAGTTAGGGTCCGTGCTATCCCACCCTTTCACGATAAGACTGTGAAAGGATGGGGCACCCGGCCGGTGAGGAATCGTACTCCCGCACGGTGATTCCTTGGATTATCGTGACAACCTGGAGCACCACGAGATGACATGCACTGTTCACGGACGATGATTCCCATAGTACAAGTCGCCGCTCTTATCTGGATCAAAGCAATGCGGGCAGGCTTGTTCGGTTACACCGTGTGATAAAAGAAGAGCCTTCTTGAACTCAGAAACAGTCGACTCGGTGTAATTATCGAATCCTGTGAAAAGACTTGCGCTTGGCTCTCCTTCTGTGATCGACACTAATCGAAAACCTTGATTCGTTACCCATTCGCCCGAAGAAGCGTCCTTATGCTGCTCCTGTAGCGACACCGCCGCGCAATTGAAGTCAGGCAGAAAGAGTTCCACTACACGCCCAGTTGTACTTATAACCGTGCTTCCGGCACTACCTAGCGGCGAAACAAACCGAATAGCCTTATGCCCACCGATCATCTCCTGCCCATCAACCGGTTGGCCCGGAAGTGCGCATGTCCTTGAGTCTCGAGCGACCGCTGGTGAGAGTTTGAGCTTTATTGTGCTCTTGACGTGAGCATCGTCAGAAATCAAGACTTCAGCGCCGTCCGGAAAATCAACTCTGCGCGAGTTTGTTCCAACATCCTTACCAAACTGCCTCGCACTGCTCTCACTGGTGGCTCCGTCAGACCTATGCATCAGCGTGACTTTCTCATAGTCTTGCGATTGGCCGTTGTTCACACCGTACGAGACAGTAATCAGCGTGTAGGGTTTGTCATTTGATGATGCACCGTGAACACAACTTGTTTCGTTATCAACAAGCCTGATAGGAATGTGATCGTGAGTGCCACTACGAATAAAACACCTTTCATCGATTTCATACCACCTCCACACTCGGATTGTGTTTTCGGATAATCTTGCGAATACTTTCTCTTTTTTCGGCGCACTGCTCAGATGCTCATTAATTGAACATAGTATGCGAATGAGCATTCGAAATGCACGAATGCACACCTAACTATCCCAATGCGACAACGTACATGTATCCGCGAATGATTCATTTGCGCAACTTGCAGCTAACACTCAATCGCCGGGTGCCCCATCCTTCGCGTTTCTTGCGAAGGGTGGGAAACCACGAATACTGGAGCCTCTGCTATCCCCGGTGCCCAAAGGCGAGGGACCTGGGGCACCCGGCTCAGGATGGCAGTTATTTTGTTGAATTAATTAATGACTCAGGAAACTAGCTGCCGACGGCCTTCTGCGCTAGGATTTCTTCTTCTGAGTCGCCCTGAATGATCTTGTTGTGCAGGCAGTAGAGGGCTAGCTCAAGGCGGTCGGAGACGCCGAGCTTGTCATAGATCTTGCGCAGGTAGTTTTTGATGACCTGCTCGGTGGTTCCCAACTGGAAGGCGATTTCCTTGTTGCGCTTGCCCTGGGTGATGCAGGTGATGATGGCCATCTCTTTGGGCGAGAGGCGGGGCTGGTTGCGCGGGCTCACCAGCGCGGCGGCCTGCGAGCGATAGGCCTCAATGACCCAGTTGACGGATTGGTTGTCGATCCAGGTTTCGCCCAGGTTGATTCTGCGAATGCAGCGAACCAGCAGATCGGGCGAGATGGAGCGGGAGATGATGCCGCGCACGCCGCGGCGGTAGAGCTCGACGGTGTGGCTCTCGTCGGTGGCGACGGCCTGAACGATGAGCTTGACATCGGGCGCCAGGCGCAGCAGATCGGGAATGGCGTTGGCCGTGCCGGTAAGCAGGCTGCCTTCAAGCAGAACAATGTCGGTGGGATAACGTTCGATTGCGAGGCGCAGGTTATCGAGGGAATCGGCCTGCGCAACTACGCGGAGATCGTCCTCAAGAGCAAAGATTTTCCTGATTCCGACGCGATAGATCGCCTGCGAATCCGCGAGGATGATGCGGATCGCCCCTGGCTTAGGGGATTCAACTGATTCGCCTTCGGAGGAGTCTTCGAGGAATTGGGTCATCTGCGGCCGCCAATGCCATTAGTACTCTCAGTTCTCCGCGAATTGGTAATCATCAATCGTGGAGGCTGCGAAATACTGTTGTTGGCTTAGAGAGCAGCGTACCACACGACCCTTGCAGTGAACCAGAATATCGTGCGCCGCACCTAAGACGGGACCAGGCATTCTCATGGAAAAACGAATGTCGAGCCCCACTTTTAATTCACGGTCCAGAGTGAACAAAACCCCGCTGGCAGAGACATTTCGCGTCTGGGCAGTGAATTCTGATTTGCCAATCGAAAGCACTACAGGGAGTGCAAGGGGAAAACGCACCGCGCAGCGGACTTCCTGGCGCGGGTTGGGCGGCGCCGGAACGTGCGATTGGGCGTTGATTTCGGACTTCATTGCCTTCATGGTTACCACCCCGACCACAATGGTCTCAATGGCAACTCTAGCGAATTTTTCGGTTTCAACACACGGCACGAAAGTTTTATGAAGGGTAACCGGCTGCGAAACGGGCCGTTTGCAGCCGGATTTGCGGCTTTCGCGGGGACTGGCCCTGAAAACGATTACATAAATACCCTAAAAATAAAGCCCATTATATGAGCAAGTTACTAGGCCATTCTTCAACAATTCCCTGATCGATCCAGCGCAATTCGCGGTACGGGAAAGGGCTATTGACACTTTGGATTCCGATATTGCTCATTCTTTGGAGTTTTGACGTTTTGCGCGGCTGAGAACATCCGCGGAGACTCGAAAACACTGAGGAATTCTGCGCCCTCGACTGCGCTCACCAGGATGCGAGTTGCCGCACTGCCGGCGGAAGCGCCCGCAGAGGACGCCAGGATGGCTCTGAGCCGAAGACTGCGACCCGGATTGGAGCCCTAACGGCCTGACACGACTGAGTAAGCACTGCAGCTTGAAACAACCGGACCCAGAACCGTATTTGCGGATCGGCATAGATTGCAGAGCGGCTGTGCAGGCAGATTGCGCGGGCAGAAAGAGAGCCAGGATGCCGATTCCGCTCGTCGATTTTCGATGCGCTGTTTTCAATGCCGAACGGCTCACACAAAGGACCTTTTGCGGAACATGGCGGGTAACACAAAGGTGTTAGCCGGGAGTGTTACGAGGGCATCGATTGTGCTCAATGTTGACCAGATTTATGTTTTTGGATAGCGGAAGGCAGGGGAATAAATGGCGAATAATGGAGAATAAATAGCGAAGTTATAGCTCTAATAGCACTAAAAATGGTGCAGGTTCTGCCGTTTCAATAAAAAATCTTCAATGCGTTACTTTTGTTGTAGCGCGCATAACACTTTAGGGGTACTCTTTATTTGCATTGTTCTCTATTTGCTAAGGAGCAAACGGCCATGTTCGCTAGTTCGATGAAGGTTCGCAGCTTCGTTTTCGGTGGTGCATTATTTGTTTTTGCCGGGTACGCGATCGCCAGCCCAGCCACGGTCCCGCCAATGCCTCCGACAGTTCCTCATCATGTCCAGATGGCGGCCAGCCCAGCTACGGTTCCACCGATGCCACCGACGGTTCCTCATCATGTCCAGATGGCGGCCAGCCCAGCTACGGTCCCGCCAATGCCGCCGACAGTTCCTCACCATGTCCAGATGGCGGCCAGCCCAGCTACGGTCCCACCGATGCCACCGACAGTTCCTCACCACGTTGCTGCCTAAGGTACGCGTTGCCAGGTTTCGGCCGACTCGTTTGATGAAGACCATGCAGTCTTCCTGCTACACTCTGTAGGTTGCATGAATGGCTGCCTTGGGACGAGGAGGCCGACTTGGACTGGGAACTTGCTATCTTTATCTCCGGGGTGATAGCAGAATTTGCACTCATTCTGGTATCGGCCAGGGGGCGCGTATACCGCACATTCCCTTTCTTTTTCCTGTATATCTGCTGGAGCCTATTCAGCGACACCCTCCTTTACTACGTCCGCGTTAGCTTTCCCGCCTCATTCTTCAAGATCTACTTGGTTCAGCTCGTCGCCGATTCTGCGATGATCTTTGCCTTACTGGTTGAAGTCGCGTGGAGCGTACTCAAACCAATCCGTGGCTCACTTCCTAAACATTCCTGGATTGGCATTGCTCTGCTGGTGGCTATCGGAGGCGCAATTCTCTGGCCGGTTGCCGGACTGGCAGAACCGCCCTATCTTTCTCCTGAAGGCAAAAACCTGTTCCTACTACAGCAGACGCCGGCAATCCTACGCGCAGTCTTCTTCCTTGCCCTGGCGGCGTTCAGCCAGTTGCTCTCGATCGGCATGCGCGACCGCGAACTACAGATTGCCTCTGGACTGGGGTTCTATTCGATCGTTTCTCTTGCTGTGACCGTCCTGCACACTCATCAAGCAAGTGGAACCGCCCAGTATCATTGGCTTGATCGAATTGGCTCATTGAGCTATCTCGCCGCCCTGGTCTATTGGGTGTATGTGTTCGCGCGGCAGACGGTAGAACGTCGGGAGTTTACTCCGCAGATGCAGAACATGCTGCTGGCGGTTGCCGGCGTTGCCCGGTCCGCGCGTGTCGAGTTCTCCGATCGCGACAATCACGGGAAATAGATTCTGGCGGCTGCGGGCCGTTCTGCTGAATCTCTCTCGTGCCCCTTGCCTGCGGCTTGATCGCGCCTCTGAACCGCGGTGTTTCCTCGCCGGGTTCGAGAGTTCCAGTTCGGAAATCTGAGCTGAGCACACCTTTTTGAACAAAAAGCGGCTTATTTTGGCTCAAAAATGTCCAAATACAACTAAAGTGGCAGACCAAGGCGCGCTTTTTCACATGCTTTGAAGTTGGAACTCTGCTATCTCTATTGGAGTACGCAAAGGCCCTGCCAGGGACATGCGGTCGAACACAGGCCGCTGGAACACTGGTTTGAGGAGTACATTTATGATGTTGCCATTGGTTCAGATAGCCGCAATTGCGGCCATATCGTTCTATCTCATCCGTTGGAGAATGAACGTAAGGCGCCGCAATACACAGACCTGGGATTCCCTCCTGGGAAGGCTCCGCGTCGATTGGAGCGCTCGCGAGTTGAGCGACAACTTCCTTTGGAAGGAAGGTTTAAACGCCTCTCCCGAAGACGCCTGGAAACGAATGGATGGACCCAAAGGGCTTTGGGTTATCTACCAGAACGCGCGCGTAATGCATGAGATGGCGGATTACGCCGCCAAGCACTGCGACGGAGTTGACCGGCTGCTTGTGGAAACTCTTCACAGCGACGCCATGCAGATTCGCTTGTGCGTGCTGATGGCTCTGGGCCAATATGCTTTCACGCAGGCCAGCGAAGGCGTCCGCGTTAATGCCTACCGCGCCGCATCCATGTACACGGGAATGGCCGCCAGAATGACGCAGCTGCTGCAGGAACACAACGCCGTCATGGTTCCGGACTTTGTAGCCGCAATGTAACCGGCTGCCAATATGCGACACGAAAAACCCCGGCTTCGGCCGGGGTTTTCTATTGTGCGGGAGTGCGCGGGCACGCTTTGCCCCCGACGAATGCCTGGACGCGGTCAATTGCCACAACATGGCCACAGGGCGTAAGGTGCAAACCATGGGACGAGCGAGAACGCCCTTTTTCCTTGCAGTTTCTATGATTTTGGCAGCGTCGGTTTGCGGCCGCGCCGAGCAGCCCACGCCGGCCGCCACCAGCGCATTCAACAGTTACATCGCAACGGTAGAAACGAGGCTGGCAGCACAGCATCGGTCGGAGAACGGGTTTCTGGCTCCGGCGGCCTCTCTGGCGCAGCTGCGGCAGGGAGAGCTGTCGATTGAGCGGATCGCACCCCAGCCAGCGGCGGAGTTGCCCGGTGCGACGCTCTACCACTGGCGGGGAACGGCGTTTGTGCCCGGCGCCAAGGCAGCGGATTTCGAGCGGATGATGCGGAACTACGCGGCCTATCCAAACTACTATGCGCCGCAGGTGACCCAGGCGCGTGTGCTTGAGCAGAAGGGCGACGACTATCGCGCGACGATGCGCGTGCGCCAGCATCACGTGATCACGGTGGTGATGGATACGGAGTACAACATCGCGTTTGGGCGGCTGGATGCGCGCCACGGCTATAGCGCATCGCGCAGCACGCGGATTGCGGAGATTGACGCACCGGGAACCACCAAGGAGCGGGCTTTGAGCCCAGGCGAAGAGCACGGCTTTCTCTGGCGATTGAACACCTATTGGAGCTACGAAGAACGCGATGGCGGGCTCTACATGCAGATTGAATCGGTGTCGCTGACGCGGTCGATTCCGGCGGGCCTGGGCTGGGCAATCGGGCCGTTTGTCGAGAGCGTACCGCGCGAGTCGCTGGAGTTTACGCTGCGGGCCACCAGCAACGCGCTGCGGCGATAGCCGGATGACGCCCGGACTTGACTAAATCGCATGAAAGCAATCATTCTATTCGACGATTCCGGCTGGTATTCTTGAGTTTATGGCCAACCCAGCGATGTCCTCCGACACGAATACCGTCCATCGCCCCCAGCAAGCCTCTTCGGCGCTGGCCGTCTGGACGCTCTTTCTTGCCATTTTTGCCGCGGTCCAGTTTGCATCGCTGTTTTCGCCGCCTCTGCTGGACGACGTGGACGCCGCCCACGCCCTGGCCGCGCAGCACATGGTGGATAGCGGGGACCTGATCACCTCGAAGATCAACGGCATCCGCTACATTGAGAAGCCGCCGCTGCCCTACTGGATCGTGGCCGGCAGCTACAAGATTTTTGGCGAAAACACCTTTGCGACGCACCTGCCCAACTCACTGGCCATGCTGGGGCTAACGTGGCTGTGCTGGCTGTGGGCGCGCCGCGCCTGGGGCGACCGCGCGGGAATGTATGCGGGACTCGCCGTGCTTACCTCGGTAGGGCCCTTTCTGTTTACGCGCTTTATTATTCCCGAGGCGGAGCTGGCGTTCTTTCTGCTGATGGCGCTCTACGCGCTGATTACCGGGCTTGAAGACAACAAGCCAATGCGCTTTTATTGGATCTCTGTTGGCGTTGCGCTGGCCACGCTGACCAAGGGATTGATTGCTCCGGTGTTCTTTCTAGGCGCGGCGATTCCCTATCTGCTGCTTACCGGGCAATGGCGGCGCTGGCGCTCACTCAAGCCGCTTTCCGGCACACTGCTCTATCTGCTGATTGCCGCGCCATGGCATATTCTGTGCGGCATCTACAACCCCGACCAGGGGCACCCCATTGGGAACCATCCAACGATGGGCAACGTGCACGGGTTCTTCTACTTCTACTTCATCAACGAGCACGTGCTGCGCTTCTTTGGGCAGCGCTACCCGCACGACTATAACAAGATGCCCGGCTACCTCTACTGGCTGGCGCACCTGGTGTGGCTGTTCCCGTGGAGCATCTTTGCGCCTGCGGTGCTATTTGCCGCGTGGAAGACCCGCCGCGGCTGGATGAAACACCTGCAGCGCGAGGCCGGCCAGACCGTGGACTTCTACATCGACAACGCCATCCGCACGGATGTGGCCTCGTATGTGGCGCGGCTCAAGTTCAAGGTGCGCTCGGTGTGGCTGCTGGCGCTGTTCTCGGCCTGGACGCTGTTGTTCTTCTCGATCTCGACCAACCAGGAGTACTACACGTTTCCGGTGTGGCCTTGCCTGTTTATCCTGACTGCGGAGATTGTGGCGGGAATTGAAGAGGGCCGCGCTCCCACCGGCACACCGGAAGGTACGCCTTCCCTGCTGTCGACGGCTTGGCTGACGGGCGCGCAGGCTGCGTTCGCGGCCATCGGTGTGGTTTCTGCGGTGGCGCTCGCCTGGGGACTGTGGGTCTCGCGCAATCTGCCTTTCGTTCCCGATATCGGTACAGTGCTGGCGCATCGCGGAGTGGGCGATTACACGCTCTCGATGTCGCACCTGTTCGACCTTACCGGCGCGTCGTTTGCGGCTCTGCGCATGCCGGCGGTGCTGGCCGGCGTTGCGCTGCTGATTGGACCGCTGGCCGGCCTGGTACTGCGGTTGAAGAAGCAGCATAGGTCGGCGACGATCAGCGTGGCGCTGACTTTCACCGTCTTCCTGATTGCCGCGCATATCGCCTTTGCGCGCTTTGAGCCGATGCTTAGCTCAAAGAAGATGGCCGACACGATTATTGCGCGCGGAACGCCGAACGATACGTTCATCATTTACGGCGACGAATCCGATGCGTCTTCGGTGATTTTTTATACGCACGGATTCCTCACGAAGAATCCGCTGGCGTTTATCGTGACCCAGCAATGCGGGCAGCACGGCGAGGGCAGCACGCTGCTGTGGGGCTCCTGCTACCCTGACGCAGCACGCATCGACATTGGCGAAGACCAACTGAGCCGCGTGTGGGGCTCGGGCGACCGCAAATGGATCTTTGCCGAAGACACAAAGCAGTCGAAGGTTGAGCAGTTGCTGGCCGGCCGTCTTTATCCTGTGCAGTCGTTGGCCGACAAGACGCTGTGGACCGACCGGCCGTTGCCGTAGCTGCGAAACACAGGCAGATCGAGTGCAATAACAAAGCGGGCTGCATTGCAGCCCGCTGTGTTATTGCGCAGCCCTCATGCGACCGCCAGGAAGCAGCTCAAACACCCGGCCACGCCAGAGGATGTGCCGGCCACCGTAGCTGGCCGACCAAAAGAAAAAGCCCATCAGGTCACGCAGCGGATACAGCACCAGCAGCCCAAACCAGCTCCGGTCCTGGACTACGAGGCGGCCGACGGCGATGGACAAGGCCAGCCGCGTAGCCACGGCCCAGGCCAGCAGGCACAGTCCCCACCAGGGATGCCCGATCAGCGCGGCGGCGACGCAGGCCAGCAGGCCGAAGGGCAGGCTGAAGGTGAGCGCCGTGCCAAAGTGGCCCTTGGGGCGCGAAAAACGCGTGGACTTCATCCAACGCACTTGATGCTTGATGGAGCCGACAAAGTTGGAATTGAGCACCATGTGGTCGATGGCGTGATGGCTAAGCACAACGGTGTCGCCGAGCTTGAAGGTCTCGTTGCCCAGCACAAAGTCGTCGGCGCAGTAGTCGGCCGTGACCTTGAAGCCGCCCATGCGCCGGATGGCCGCGCGGCGGAAGGCCATGGTGGGGCCGAGCACGAACTGCATTCCCTCCATCATGCGCGCCACCAGCACGCCGGAGGTCATCTCCACGCTCATGCCTACGGCCTCAAGCCGCGCCCACAGGCCACCCTCGGCGGCGACGCCGCGATAGGGGCAGCACATTGCGCCCACTTTCTCGTCAGCAAAGGGCAGCGCCACGGCGCGCAGATAATCCGGCGTGACGCGCACGTCGCTGTCGCTGACGACCAGGATTTCATGAGCCGCGTGGGCCTCCATCAATTCCATTGAGGCAACTTTGGCGTTGATGTAATCGGGCTTGCCGCCGGTGACCAGAAACTTGACGGGGATGTGCGGATAGCGAGCGGCTACACGGCGTGCAGTCTCAAGGCCTGCATCGTCGGCGCTGCGCGCGCAAAACAGAATCTCGTACTCGGGATAATCCTGCTCAAAAAAAGTGGCCAGATGCGGATCGAGGCCCGGCTCCGCGCCGTGAACGGGCTTGAGCAGCGAGAGCGGCGGCGTAAATCCGGGCCGAACGGCGAGGGAAGCAAGAGCGGCGCGGCGCTCACGCAGATAACCGGGAACAGCCCACAATACCATGCCCGCAAAGACGCTGGAGGTGACCAGACCGAAGAGTGAAAGGACAAGCAGAACGTACGCCATGCAGAGATAAGGATAACTGCCGGAAGCCGGGCAGAGACAAGCGGCGGCCTGGGAATATGAGCTGGCGACGCGCGCAAGAGCAGCGAAGCGGCGCTACTGCTTGCGAACGGTGACGGCCTTGGCCGCAACGGTGGGCCTGCGCAAGGGCACAATTGCTCCGGTTGCGGAAGAAGCGCCCTGCTGGAAGCGCGTGAGCATCTCAGACCGCACGTACTCGACAAAGCCCTGCATCTGCCGGTTCATCTCCTCCATCCGCTCGCGCATCTGCAAGATGATGGCAATGCCGGCGATGTTGACTCCAAGATCGCGCGCCAGGTTGAGGATGAACTCGAGCCGCTCCAGATCCTCATCGGTGTAGAGCCGGGTGTTGCCCTCGGTGCGCGAAGGCTTGAGCAGCCCCTCGCGCTCATAGAGGCGCAGGGTTTGGGGATGGATCTCATACATTTCGGACACCGCCGAAATCATGTACGCGCCTTTAGCTTTCTTCTTTGTGGCCATGGTCGAATCCCAATTCCGCTTGCTTCAGTCCATTGCGTCGAGCGCCGCGCCCGGCGTCTTACAACTTGTCAAACAGCTCCACGCGCGGGTCCTGGTTGTTGAGCTTGGCCAGCTCGCGCATAATCTCGCGGCTGCGCTCGTCTTGCAGGTGCGGCACCACAACGGTGACGGTAACAATCTGGTCGCCGCGCTGGCCGGCATGCTGCGCGTTCTCAACACCGCGCTCGCGCATCCTCAGCTTTTGTCCGCTCTGCGTGCCGGGCGGAATCTTCAACTGGGCGCGGCCATCGATGGTGGGCACGTCAACCTTGGCTCCCAGCGACGCCTCGGCCACGGTTACCGGCACCGTGATTTGAATATCGTCGCCGGTGCGCGTAAAGACCGGGTGTGTGCCGGTGCGCACGATGAGAAATAGGTCGCCGGCGGGTCCGCCATTCACGCCCGCGTTGCCTTTGCCCTGCAGCCGGATGCGCTGCCCGTCGCGCGTGCCCGGCTTGATGCGAAACTCGACGGAATCGGTGCGGTTGAGCGTGCCCTCGCCGTGACAGGTGGAGCAGGCATTGGAGGTGCGGCCGGTTCCATTGCAGCGCGGGCAGGGGATGTTGAACTTCATGCGGCCGCCCATCTGCGTAACCTGGCCGGTGCCGTTGCACTCCGGGCATTGCATCACGCCGCCGGTAAACGCCTGACCGTGGCAGGTGGGGCAGGTGTCCTGACGGTTGATCTGGATGCGCGCCTGGCCACCACGAATCGCTGTCCAGAATTCAACCGTGGCCTGGTATTCGAGGTCAGTTCCCGGCTGCGGTCCGCGCGGCTGCTGCGGCTGCTGCGCGCCGGAGAAGATTCCGGAGAATATGTCTTTGAAGCCGCCCCATCCGGGACCGGACTGGCCGGGCTGATGCGCGCCGGGGGAGCCGCCGCCCTGAAAGCCGGAGAAGTCAAAGCCGTCGAAGTCGACGTTGGGCCGGCCGCCACCACCCTGGGCGCGCGCGTAGGCCTCGGCCTGCGCGGGGTCAATCTGGTCGGAGTAGAAGCCCACCTGGTCATAGACCTTGCGCTTCTTCTCGTCGCTCAGAATGTCGTTGGCCTCGGAGATCTCCTTGAACTTTTCCTCGGCTTTTTTGTCGCCGGGGTTCACGTCAGGGTGATACTTGCGCGCCAGCTTGCGAAACGCCTTGCGAATCTCGTCAGGCGTGGCCGTTTTTTTGATCCCGAGAAGCGCGTAATAGTCTTTGTTCGTCGTGGGCATGTGTTTTTTCTTAATTCACCAGCGTAAATTGTTGTGCCAATCTCTGCTTGCAGCGGGTTTACCAATACTTACAGGATTAGATCGGCAAAGACTTATGCAATGCGAAGCGCCTTTTGCACGGCCTTGGGCTCACGGTCGATCACCATCAGGTAAGCACGCGTGGGGCCCTCGGGAACGCGCCGTCCCTGTTCCCAATGGCGTACAGTATTGACGCTGAAACCAAAGGACACGGCAAACTCCTGCTGCGTCATTCCCAGCCGGCCGCGAATCGCTCTTACGTCGATCTCAGGGGGGATGTGGACGACGTATGTGCCTTCCTCGGCGGTTCCCTCCGCAAAGGCAAGTGCCTGTTTCAGCCCACGCAGAATACCGTCGGCAACTCTCCTGCTCATCGTCCCGCCCTCCGTCGCTTGTAAGATTCCACAATTAGCTCCGTGGCCTGCCGTAGCTCATGACATTCAGACTGAGTCAAATTCGCACGGTCGTTTTTGGCGAACGCCTCAAGGATGAACAGCGGCATCTCCATGTCGTGAAAGAAATAGATCACCCGCGCACCGCCCCGTTTGCCGCGCCCTTCAAGCCCCCAACGCATCTTGCGTACGCCGCCGGTTCCCGGAATCAGATCGCCAGCGGTAGGGTTGTTTGCCAAATACCCAACCAAGTCTGCCCGCTCCGCGTCGTCCATCAACTTCTTCGTCGCACGAAGGAATTCGTCCGTCTCCACTACCGTGATGGGGCGTGTGTCAGGCAAGGATTATTGTAGTGCATTGCACTAGTTCTTGCAACGCAAACTCAAGAAATCCTCACTTGTTGAACAGCCGTCCTGGAGTATTGTGGTATGTTTCCTCCATGCGAAAAACCACCTTCGTAAACGCGTTCACTGCCCGCACCGCTTTGTTCTGCATCGCCTCATTTATTGCCGCAGCCACTCCATCTTTCGCTCAGGATGCACCCACTGCCCTACCGGCCGATCCCAAGGAATTGATGCTACTGGCAGCCAAAGTCAACAATCTGACCGAAAGCGATATGCCGCCATGGCATCTGAAAGCCACTTATAAGTTACTCGACGAAAAGGGCAACACAACCGACCAGGGAACTTACGAAGAATCCTGGGCCAGCCCAACAAAATTCAAATGCACATTCACTGGCGCTGCTTACACGCAAACTGACTACGGCACCGACAAAGGCGTCCTGCGTTCAGGAAGCCGCCAGGACTTGGCAGAGTTACTCCTCTATGTCCGCCGCGAATTTGCGAACGGCCTACCAAGCAAACAGGAGATCGCAAACGAAACCTTAAGTCTTCAGAAAATTGAGACCAACGGCACCAGTCTCTCATGCCTCCACGTCACGGCTCCGATTGCTGACCAAGGATTTACCTATTGCCTGGACGCCAACAAGCCCATTCTCCGTATCTCCACAAAAGTTGGACAACCGCTCCAGGCAATTCACAATCGAATACTCGAATTCCAAGGCCATTCCATAGCTGGCGACCTAGATTTTATTCGCGATGGAAAACCTGTGCTCACTGCACATCTTGAAAACATTGAAGCATTGAGTCCCCTGAACGAGGCTGACTTTACACCCACTTCCGATGCAGTCTTACTGCCGCGCAGAGTCAGGATCACGGCCGGCATGCCAGCTCCGGTATTGTTGAAGCACCAGTTTCCTCTCTACCCGGCAGGAGCCAAGAGAGTTGGCGTGGCTGGAACCGTTGTCATCCGCGTCGTCATCGATATCGACGGTAGAGTGTCAAATTTGAGCATCGTAAGTGGACCACCCGAGCTGCAGCAAGCCGCCATGGACGCAGTGCGAACATGGCAATACAAACCGTACCTAATGAATGGCGAACCTGTTGAAGTGCTGATGACTATCCATGTGGCTTTTACGCTAGGAGGATAGCCATAATCCTCAAATGATCTGTCGGGGTGGGCGACTCGATCGTCGCCCACCCCGATTGCTTTTCCGCGCGAAGCGCGGGTCTGCCTGGACGGCCAGTCCTACTTCTTGTCGTCCACGTCTACGTACTCGGCGTCGATGACTTCGCCTTCCTTCTTGGCTTCGCCTTCGGGAGCGCCGTCAGTTGCGCCATCAGCAGGCGCGCCTGGTGCGGCTTGCGCGGCGTTGGCCTTGTAGAGCACCTCGGCCAGTTTGTGGCTGGCGTGGGTGAGCTTCTCGTGCGCGGCCTTCAGCTCAGCCGATGTCGGCGTGCCTTCAAGGACCTTCTTCGACTCGGCAAGCACCGACTCGACCTCGCCCTTTTCAGGACCCTGCATCTTGTCGCCGTTGTCCTTCAACATCTTTTCGATGTTGTAGACCAGGCCGTCAAGCGAGTTGCGCGCATCGATCTCGTCGCGCTTCTCCTTGTCCTCGCTGGCGTGGGACTCGGCTTCCTTGGCCATCTTCTCCACCTCTTCCTTGCTGAGGCCAGAGCTGGAGGTGATGGTAATGCGTGTGTCTTTGCCGGTGGCGTTGTCCTTGGCGGTCACGTTGAGAATGCCGTTGGCATCGATGTCGAAGGTGACCTCGATTTGCGGCACGCCGCGCGGCGCAGGGGGAATGCCGCCGAGCTTGAACTTGCCCAGGGTGCGGTTCTGGCCGGCCATGGGCCGCTCGCCCTGCAGCACGTGAACCTCAACCTCGGTCTGCGAATCGGCAGCCGTCGAGAAGGTCTCAGTCTTCTTGGTCGGAATGGTGGTGTTGCGCGGAATCATGGTGGTGGCCACGCCGCCCAGAGTCTCGATGGA
>CAYZVG010000011.1:0-20230 GCA_964481595.1 uncultured Occallatibacter sp.
GCAAACCAGCCCGTCAGCAAGGCGCACGCGTCGGTGGCAAGGGTCAGCAGCGGCAACATCAGGATGCAGGCCAGAATGCGAGTTGCCGCCAGGAGCCTGTAAGGGTTGATCGCCGACGCCTCGATAGCGTCGATCTGCTCGGTGACTTTCATCGATGCAAGCTCGGCGCCCATGCCCGCGCCAACGCGCCCGCTTACAACCAGACCGGTGATGATTGGCCCCATTACCTGAATCACGGAGTAGACAAGAGTGGCCGGGAACATGGATTTAGCGCCGAATCGAGTGAGGCTATAGCGAGCCTCAAGTGAGATGACAACGCCGATTGCCGCGCCTGCCATGGCGACTAGAGGAAAAGACTTTGACCCAACTTCATCGAGCTGCCGAATTAATTCGCGCCACTCATACGGCGGAGTTACTGCGGCCTTGATAACTTGCCAGGAGAAGATGCCAAGGCTTCCGAACCACTCGAAAAAGCCGTTGAAGAGATTGGCGGCAGAGTTTAGAACGGCGGATATGAGTGCAGTGAGGCTCGCGGACGGGTGCGTGCTGGTATGCATTTCGGCTGTGGGGTTGCTGCCGCTCACTGGTTTGGCCCCTGAATTGGCGAGCCATGCGTGTTGTTGAGATGCATGCGTGCGATCAAGGCATGAGGTCCGCTATAGAGAAACTCCAGGCCGATGTTTCCGCCCGCAAATACCAGCAGACTATAGTTACCTGCTCTAAATGCATCTTTGGCGTTGTAACGACTGGGATACCAACCGTAAGTGGCGGCCATTGTGCCCGTGTACGGCCCTACGAGAGCAGGGATAGAGAACACAAGATGGCCGTCTTCTCCACGGCGCGCCGTTAATGTTGAAACCAGGGCATGGCGCACGCGCGGATAGAAGCCGCTGCACTCGCACCGGTAATACGTTGCATCTTCCTTAAAAGCTTCAGACAACCCATAGCGCGTGGTTGTAGCAATTGCCGCCATGGCAAAGTCGGAGCTGAATCGCTTACCGTAACCTTCAGCTCCCTGCCCCCACTCCAGCGGAGAATTGGTCCACTGATGGATTCCAGCGGCAGCTCCAGCGCCAACGATTGGATACGGACCGACTGCGTCGAAGAGGTAGTTCTTCGCCATTGTTCTCTGCGTGGGCCGGATGTAATTCAGGTCGAGTTCGCCTTGGGCAGCGACTTCCGTCATCGCCGAATCGTCTCTCGAAGAAAAGCTTTGAGATGAGGAAGGCACCTGCGATCTTGCCTGCACAGACAGTGCAGCGATAGCTGCTGCGATGACTACCAGCGAAATAGTCCGGTGACGCTTCTCGGCGGGAGACTTATTGTGCGCGTCGCCAGCGTGCCCGTCTGCCACACCTGCACAGCAGGCCGACAAGGAATGCGGCTCCGATATCCATTTAGATAACATCATCGTCTCTGCTCCGAGTGGCGTCGCGCATAGCGGGCATGGCTTCTGCCGCGAATCAACTGCGGCACGGTTGGCTGCGCCCATAGAGATGTTTTCAGAGTGCAGGCCTGGCAGGCTGGTCATATTTGCACGCAGTCGCAAGTTGATTACGTTAGCGCCGGGCGCGCCCGCAGTTCATTGCGGATTCGACTCGATGGAAGCAACTGATCCCATGGCGGGTGTCCAATAGAGCACAGAATTGCCCTATGGAACGGGGGATGATCCAGCAGAAGAACTGTTTCTACGGTTCACCGAGGAGCCCGTAATGTCTGAAATCCATGCTTTCCCTTCCATCCCAACGAAGATCCTGCTGCCCATCGACTTCAGCTCGTCTTCACAAGCGGCTTTGGTGATGGCTGCCGACCTCGCAAAGCACTTCAGCGCGGAACTCTATCTTGTGCATGTGATCCCGATGTTCCCACCCTCGACACTCCCCGACTTTGTTCCTGAAGACGAATTTCTGCACAAGGGCAGGGCGCTCGCGGAGCGCCATTTGGCCAAGTGCCATGCGGCTCTTGCGGCCAGGGGAGTAAAGTCGTCTTCCAGCGTAGAAGTTGGAAATGACATCGCCGGCAACATTATGGAAGTGGTGGAGCGAGAAAAGATTGACATGGTGATCATCTCCACGCACGGAATCTCCGGCTGGCATCCGCTCATCTTCGGGTCAATTGCCGAAAAGGTTGTAAAGCTCGTGCAATGTCCGCTGCTGCTTTTGCGCTCGGCCAAGCCTGATGACTCCGCGCAGATTCCTTCGGGACGCCCCTCGGAATGGTGGTAAGGGAAACAGCAACATAGACGACCAGTCTTGAGCGCAACCAGCGCAATCGCCCACGAATCATCGTGTCATGCGGTGGTGACGCTCTTGCAGTCGGTAGAGTTACGATCGCCAGCGACTTTCTCATGCAGAGCAGTATTGACCAGACGCGATTAATAAATTCAAGCGATCATCAAGAGGGATTGGTCGCAGTTGCGCGGACCATCAGAAGACGGGCTGTCGCGCATTCGGTTCCCGGTCTCTTCGCCACAGGCTCTATGCATGGCACGCCGCAGCAATGCCTTGCCGCATGAAGAGGCTAACGAATAAGCGGGCTGCAACGAGGTATTAATCTGAAGGACGAGAGCGACACAACGTTTGACTCCGCGACCTTTCTTGCGAACGCCGGGCTCGGACGACAGATTATCGAATTGAAGCCCAAGGACGCATTCTTTTGCCAAGGCGACCCCGCGGACTCTGTGTACTATTTGCAAAAAGGCCGCGCGAAAGTCACAGTTGTTTCGCAGACGGGCAAAGAAGCCACGATCACCCTTCTATCCACTGGTGATTTTGTCGGGGAGGAGTCTCTCGCGGCAATCGTCGGATTGCGTCTGGCAACCGCAACTGCCATAAACACCTGCACGGCGCTCAAGATAAGCAGAGACGAAATGGTTCGCGTGATGCATGACGAACCTGCATTCGCCGACATATTTCTCAAGTTCCTGCTGACCCAAAGCATGCGAACCCAGGCAGATCTTGTCGATCAGCTTTTCAACTCAAGCGAGAAGCGCCTGGCACGGATTCTGCTGTTGATGGCCGAGTTCGGCAAACCGGGTGAACCGGAGACCTTCATCCCGCCCATTACGCAAGAAACGCTGGCAGACATGATCGGCACAACACGGTCACGCGTCAGCTTCTTCATGAATCGTTTTCGCAAGCTAGGTTTTATCAGCTACAACGGCCGCATTCAGGTACACAAGTCTCTGCTCAACGTTGTTCTGCTCGATCAATTACCTGACCACAACGCGGAGAAACCAGCTATTCTCCCAGTCCCATAGGCCGCTTCATCTCAGGCCTTCGCCCGCACAATGTCAATCACTATCGAGTTGAGAGGATACGGTTGAGCCGATAGACCGGTTTGCCGAATCGGCGATTGCCGGCGACTCTCGTTTTTGATGCGAAGCGGAATAACGCCTCATGCAGCCGAGGAGTACGTGTAAGCCTTGAAAGATGAACACCGCTATCACCGCGATGTATACTGACCCGCGAAGATCCTTGAACACGAGAAGACAGGAGTTGATGGCGGTGCGCACAGAAGAGATGACGGTACGCAATCTCTTTCTCTCTCCCGGACACAACTTCTTTGGCCACCACGGGCAGCCGCCCGGAGAGAGCCCATTGATCGAGGTGAAGGAGATCCGCTGCCGGCGCGGACACGGGATCGAAGGCGACCGCTTCTTTGACTTCAAGGACAACTACAAAGGGCAAATTACATTTTTCTCCATCGAAGTTTTCAATGAGCTTTGTATCAGCTTGAGAGTGCGCGACAAATCTCCTGGGGCCGCGCGGCGCAACGTAGTCACCGCAGGAGTGGACTTGAGTTCTCTCATCGGGCAAGAGTTCGAAGTGCAGGGAGTGCGCTTTGCAGGTGTCGCCGAATGCAGCCCGTGTTATTGGATGGACTTTGCAATCGCGCCTGGCGCGGAGAAGTTCCTGACGGGCCGCGGCGGTCTTCGCGCACGCATTCTTACCGACGGAGTTTTGCGCGTGACGCAGTGAATCGCGGCATAAATAACTCCGCTTCGACCTTTAAGAGAAAAATAATATCAATAGATGATTGAGAAAAACGGGCTGATGCAATGGTCGGACTGCATCAGCCCTGATTGAAATCCGTGCTACAACTTCATGGAAGTCCGAAGTAAAGACTTACCGTTTACCTTGTCTCGCAAACGTTCTAAGGAATAACGGTGACAACCTCTCAGAACGTGATCCTTCCCTCGAACTGTGCTGTGCGAGGGATATTCGCTTGCGTAGTTACTTCTCCGAATCCCGGCACGCCTACCAGGCTATTAGGCAAGCCGAATTGCGGGTGGTTGAATAGGTTGAAGATCTCGCCCGAAAACTTGAAAGTTGCTTCGCGCGGCAGAGCAAAACTCTTGCTGAATACCGTATCGAAGTTGGCTTGACCATTGGAACGGATCTTTGGATCGACGCGTGGTTCGTTGCCGAAACTGAATTCGCCTGGCTGCTGGAAGCACGCGGTATTGAACCATTCCGCCGCACGCTGAGCGCTGTGCACCGAACCAGGACCGCTTTTGTTGCAGCCGACGGAGTACTCGGGCCGAATGATCCCCGACTGACCGGGACCAAACGGCGCAGTGCCCGCGCCAAACTGGCTTAGGACGTTCGCCGGAGCTGTTAGCGCGATGGGCACGCCGCTGCGGAAGATCGTAATGCCGTTCAATCGCCAACCGCCAAGAACCGCGTTGACCGCGCCGCTCTTATTGTTGAGATAGGGCTGCCCATGACCGAACGGCAGGTCAAAGCCGTAGTCAATCACCAGATTATTGGTGATGTCCTGCATGCTGAGCGATTTCTCAGCCTTCAGGTTGTAGTTGTCCTGCGGCAGTCCCTGCGCTCCTTGGCCATCAAGGAACGAACTGGTGTTATCGGTGTCGCTCAACAGTTTGCTGAAGGTGTAGGCCACCTGCAGGATATCGCTGTGGGCCATGTGCAGGTTGTATTGCATCTGCAAAGCGTTATAGTTAGAGCCGCCGTAGCGTGGATTGTACTGCAGCATTCCATCGGGATACTGCGGATGAGGCTCGAGAAGATAGCCCTGCTCAACAGTCGGTCCACCCACAACAGAGGTTGCAGGCAGAGCGCCATAGAACGGATTCGGTACCTGTTTCAACAGCTGGCTCTGTAGAGAATCATATTGATCCGGAAGCTGATTCAGGTTATAGCCGGGGCCGGTATAAGCGCTTGCAATCACAAGATGGGTTCCCTTCGCGCCGGCGTAGGCAGCGGTAATGCTGCTGTTCGGTCCGAGAGCGCGCTGCACGGCAACGTTCCACTGTTGTGTGTAGCCGTAGGGAACATTGGGAACGCCCGCCCAGACTCCAGAACCCAACAGGGCGGTCAACGCCGCCTGGTTGTGGCCGCCTGGCAACACAAAGCCATTCGGCAAGGGATTATCTACCGTGGCAATGAGGGGTTGCCCCCAGGTGTTGGCGTAGGTTGTGTTGGCGCGGTTGAGGGGGTTCAACTGCGGTCCCTCCTGCGCCAAATCCGGCGGCAGGTAAGAGATTCCGTATCCGAGACGAAATACTGTTTGCGGCGTGATTTGATAATCCAACCCGGCGCGGGGAGCAAACAGATGCCAATGCAATTGTTCGTCTCTGGTGCCTGAATACTGCGAGCTGCCCAGCAGCGCCGTGCCACCGGTAAGCGGAACAGAGTTGCCGGTTACAGGATTGGTGTACGAAGAAATCGATCCGATCGTGACCGCGGCAGTGGGCTGCAGCACTGAATCGAGGTCATGTTCCTCTGAGAATGCTCCAGGCTGAGTCCAGCGCAGGCCAGCGGTGATGGTGAGTTTCTTCATCGGCTGATAAGCGTCGGAAGCATACAGAGCGTAGTCATGCAGATAGGCGTGCTCTGTAGCGCCGTACGATGCATCCGTGCTGGAGGGTATGCCCATCAGGAAAGATGCCAGAGCGTTGCCCGTCGAAGTATCTGTGGCAGAAGAGGCAGTAAAGAACGGTGTCGCATTCAGGCCGTAGGTCCAGTATCCATACGCTTCCCATAGCATCTGACGCCATTCCGCGCCGGCTTTGATGGTGTGGTGGCCCAGGATCTTGGTCATGCCTCCGTTGATGCCCCAGACATTGTTGTTCCAGTAGAGCGTGCTCTGGGCAGCACCGATCCCATAACCTTGAATGCCGAGAGCGGGCAAAATACCCAGATTATTCTCGCTTTCGCCCTGAATCGTGCCATAGGCACCGCCCAGCGACGACATATTGAAGCCATTGCTCAAGATGTTCTGGAAGTTGTAGTTCTCAAGGTACGAGAAGTGGATGTCGGCAAGAGTGGAGGGATTGAAGGTGTGACTGTCGCCGATTTCAGCTTCCTGCGTGTTGTTTCCGGTGGGCCCCAGGCCCGTGTTCGTGTGAGTGGGATCGCTGGCTCCATTGTGGGGATTCCAGTAGGTGTAGCGCATAAACAGCGAGTCGTGCGGCTCAGGCGTGATGTCTCCGCGGACATTGAATTGCGTCTGGTAACCCTCAGAGGGCGCGGTGAACGAGAAGTTTGTCGTGCTGGGCGTCTGTGTGACCAGCGCTTCATTCGGGGTCTCCAGTTTGGCAATGTTCTGAGCAGTGGGGTCAATGTAAGTCAACTTGTTGTTGGGCAGCGGCTGGCCGGGCGTGCAGCCATACGACCCGACAGCAGGACAGTAGATAACCTGCGGGTCGGCGGAGAAATCGCCTTTCAGCTCATTTGTGGTGGGCACGGTCTCGCTCGAAGGCTGCGATTGAAGCAGCGACTCATGCTCCCAGGCAAAGAAGAAGAAGGCCTTGTTTTTGATAGCCGGTCCGCCGACATTAGCCCCAAACTGGTTCTGGTGCAGCGGCGTCTTCCCCAGACCGTCGAAGTTGCTGAACCAGTTGTTGGCTTGAATATTCGTATTGCGCACGTACTCGTATGCGCTTCCGTGAAACTGATTTGTGCCGCTCTTGGTCACGATCTCTACAACGCCGCCGCCGTAGCCGCCAAACTCCGGACTTACGTTGCTGGTTGAAACGCGAAACTCCTGCACGGCATCCTGGGTGGGTACAAGCGGGTCTACATTGTTCTCGGCAATATTCTGCTCCATGCCGTCGATAAAGAAGATGCTCTGACCGCTGAAGCCACCGCCAATCTGATAGTTGTTGTAGGCAATCGCCTGCGTCTGGCCATCGCCCTGGTTTGACATGGTACTGCCCTGGGTTCCGCCGCCCGGCACCACACCGGGAATGAAATCGAGCAGGTTGTTCACATTGCGCCCGTTCAGCGGAGCTTCAACCACTTGCAGGCCCTGCACCACGCCGCCGAGCGAGGCGCTCTCTGTCTGCATCTCGGATTGAGAAGCGGTAACGGTCACCGTCTGGCTTTGCGTGCCCAGCTTCAAGGTCACATCCAATCGCAGTACGCCGCCAACCTGTACGTTGACGCCGGTTTGCGCGAGCGACTCAAAGCCCTGCTTTGTCACTGTAACGTCATACGCGCTCGGATTCAGGTTCACGAAGGTATAGTTACCGGCCGCGCCTGTGACCACGGTCTGGCTCGCATTGGTCGCTGTGTTCTTCAGTACGACCGTGGCGCCAGGAATAATTGCGCCCGTGGAGTCGGTCACCTGACCCACAACAGACCCGTAGCTGGTTTGCGCGTGAGCGCCCACCGTAAGGGCGACGCAGCTGAACAGCATCAGCAGCAGGAAAGCTGCTGTCTGCGTCACCGGCAGGCGAAATAACCGATGAGCCCAGGACTTCATCGCCAGGTTTGTTTGTTTGATCCTCATAAAGCCTCCTGCTTTCAATTTCTTTTCCCAAATTCCCGTGCCAACTCGCCGTTGAATCAAGGCAAGACGGAGTTGCGTATGCGAGGGTCCGGATACGGCCCATTGGCCAGCCGAAACCCATCAACTGACGATCCCCTACCGGGTCCATTGGCAGCGCGGCAAACGTTCTTCTGCGATTCGTATTCCCTGAAACGCAGAACCGGGGAATGCGGCTTACCAAATTTCAACGAAATGCTAGATATGCAAGTCGAAGTTGTCAACAACAAAGTGATTGACTGCATTTACATATTCTGATAACTTGTAATTACATGTTATGCAATTATTGATAAGAAAAGAGTTACGATCCCCGCTGGAAAAACACGCAAGAGCCATTGCCAGAGGCCTCTGTCAAGTCTCAGATCAAGAGACGGCAAGTTGATAGGCATACTTGACGGAGCGCGATAATACTTGTCACGCTCGAATGAAGTGAGGAAAGATGGCAGACGATCTCGGACTTGAGTCTCTCGGAGGAACCCCAAAGTACAAGCAGATATATAACCGCCTGCGGAGCGCTCTGGCGAAACGCGAATTCGCGATAGGCGACAAGCTGCCGAGCGAAAACGAACTTGTCGAGCAGTTCGGCGCCAGCCGGCCCACGGTCAGCCGCGCTCTGGCCCAATTGGAGAACGAAGGTCTGGTCGAGCGCAGGGCTGGCTCGGGAACATTCGTTCTGGCGGAGAAGAGCGCTGAGAATCTCGTTCTTGGCCTGCTGATTCCGGACCTTGGAGAGACTGAGATCTTCGAGCCCATCTGCCGTGGCATCTCTATTGAGCGCAGTGGTCCCTCACACGATCTGCTCTGGGGGGCAACGCTCTCTCCAGGAGCGCCGGTTGAAGACCAGGCGCAACAGCTCTGCGACTATTATCTGCAGCGAAAGGTCTCGGGCATTTTTTTTGCTCCCCTGGAACTGGCTGCGCGGAACGAGGAGATCAACCGCCGCATCACAACCGCTATTGACGAAGCCCGGATTCCGATTGTCCTTCTGGACCGGGACATCTACGCATATCCGCAACGCAGCAAGTACGATCTGGTGACCATCGATCATCGCCGCGCCGGATTTGTGATTGCCCACCATTTAATTGAGCGCGGCGCCAAACGCATTGTCTTCTTCAGCCGGCCCCATTCGGCGCCCACTGTGGCCATGCGCAATGCGGGTGTCTTTGAAGCGATCCAAGCATCCGCGGATCGTCACGCCTGCGGGTGGAAAGAAAGCGGAGATCCCAACGACGTTGCCCTTATCCGCTCCATCCTTGCCCATCATCGGCCAGACGCTTTTATCGGAGCCAACGATTTTACCGCAGCACGACTGATGACCTCGCTGAATACCCTCGGCATCGATGTTCCATCTCAGGTAAAGGTAACGGGCTTTGACGATGTGCGCTATGCGAGCCACCTGCAGACACCGCTCACGACCATACACCAGCCCTGCCTTGAGCTGGGCGCAACGGCCCTTGCCGCCATGTTTGCCCGCATTGCGAATCCTGCCATGCCGGCCCGCGACTATCTCCTCGACTTCAAACTCGTTGTCCGCCAATCGACGGCTTTATCAAACCCCGGCAGCCCAGCGATTCCTGTGCTGGCAAACAGTGCCAAGGGAGAATAATCCGCGAGCACGATACTGACCGGCATTGCGGACCTTGCTGGACGGAAACATAAAGGGGAGTGGACAGTGAAGATTCTTAGCATGGGCGAAGTCCTCTGGGACGTATTTGGCGTGGAGGAGTACCTCGGAGGCGCGCCCCTGAATTTTTCAGCCATATTGCAGAGGCTTGGAAACACGGCCGCGGTGCTGACCGCCGTCGGCAAAGATGAGCGTGGCGTGAGGACACTCAAGGCCATGCAGAGCCTCGGGCTGACCACCGAGTTTGTGCAGCAAGTGGCCGACCTGCCCACAGGAACCGCAATCGTATCCACTGGAGCAGATCGGAACGCAGTCTTCACCATCGACCGGCCGGCGGCGTTCGATTGTGTCACGGTCGATGCATCGCTGCTTCAACGCGCGGTTCACTTCGCCCCCGACTGGCTCTATTTCGGAACCCTCGCCCAGGCGAATCCGAACATGGAATTGGCGCTTCGGCGTCTGGTTGAAAACCTTCCCAAAACAAAACTTTTTTACGATGTGAACCTGCGCAGCGGGCACTGGAACCTGGCGCTGGTAGAAAGGCTCTCCTCAGTTGCCCAGGTTCTAAAGCTCAACCAGCATGAAGCCGAACTGCTCTATGAGCTGACGAAAGGAAAGAGCGGTTACACCCTTGAAGCCTTTTGCCGCCACTGGTCTTCGACGTACAACATCTCCACCATCTGTGTGACTCTTGGCAGCCGCGGGTGCGCCATCTTCGATCACGACACGTTGCGCTCCTTCGACGGATTCAAGGTGAAGGTTGTGGACACGGTTGGCTCCGGCGATGCCTTTGCCGCCGCCTTTCTGCATGGGCTGAACGCCGGTTGGCCGATGGAACAGAACGCCACCTTTGCCAATGCGCTCGGCGCACTCGTCGCCAGCCGCCACGGAGCCACTCCCGACTGGAGCCTCGCGGAGCATGATGCACTGATTCGCTCCCACTCCGCGTCACGCAATCCCTCGAACCCATCCGCACCGCGGTGACCCCGCACGAGACCTTCCATGAAAAACCAGGTTCAACTCATCTCGTATGTCGATCGGCTTTCCGCAGGGGGTATTCAGGATCTTTCCTCGCTGCTCAACGGCCCTCTGGCGAACGTCTTTGGAGGTGCGCACCTACTTCCCTTCTTCGATCCGATTGACGGCGCAGATGCCGGCTTCGATCCCATCGACCACACGCGGGTCGATCCCCGGCTGGGTTCGTGGGACGATCTGCGCGCGCTGGGCGGCCGACTGGAATTGATGGCCGACCTGATCGTCAACCACGTTTCCAGCCAGTCGCCGCAGTTTCAAGACGTCTTGGAAAACGGCGCAAACTCGCCCTACGCCGGCATGTTTCTTACGTACGATCGCGTATTTCCGCAGGGAGCAACTGAGGCCGACCTGCTGCGCATCTATCGCCCGCGGCCCGGACTTCCGTTTACCTACACAACTCTGCGCAACGGCGAAAAGAAGCTGTTCTGGACCACATTCACGCCGCAGCAGGTCGATATCGACGTGACGCATCCACGGGGCCATGCTTATCTCGGCGCAATTCTCGAACAATTCCACGCGGCCGGCATTCGCGCCATCCGCCTTGACGCTGTCGGCTACGCCATCAAGAAGCCAGGCACCAGTTGCTTCATGATCCCCGAAACCTTCGGCTTTATCGCCGAGCTCACGCAACAGGCCCGAGCGCTAGGCATGGAAGTTCTGGTCGAGGTGCACAGCTACTACAAGCAGCAGGTTGAGATCGCCCGCCAGGTCGATTGGGTCTACGATTTCGCACTGCCGCCGCTGGTTCTGCATGCTCTTTACGCGGCAGACGCCCAACCGCTCTGCGAATGGATGAAGGTTCGCCCGCACAACGCCATCACCGTCCTCGACACCCACGACGGAATTGGCGTCATCGATGTCGGCGCCGACCAGCAAGGCAATCCCGGCCTGCTTGCGCCCGAGGCCATCGACCACCTGGTGGAAGAGACTCATCGCCGCAGCCACAACCAGAGCAAACAGGCCACTGGAGCCGCGGCCAACAACCTGGACCTCTATCAGGTCAACTGCACTTTTCTGGATGCTCTCGGCGGCAATGAAACCCTCTACTTGATCGCGCGTGCCATTCAGTTCTTTGTGCCCGGAATTCCCCAGGTCTATTACGTCGGTTTGCTCGGCGCTCGCAACGACATGGAACTTCTGGCCAGGAGCGGCGTAGGCCGCGACATCAATCGCCACTTCTTCTCGCCTGACGAAGTTGCCGCATCGCTCAACTCTGCGTTCGTCAAACAGATCATCGCATTGATCCGCCTGCGCAACAGTCACCCTGCATTCAACGGCGACTGCACCGTGGAATCGACGTCACGCGATCGCCTCGCAATTTGCTGGCGTCACCATGAGCACTGGATTTCGCTCGCAGTCGACCTGAGCAAACCGTGCGCGACGCTCGAATACTCCAACGGCTTGAATGCGACTGAGTCCATGGCCATTCCTGCCAGATGATCCACGAAGGAGGAGCACCTTGTTAACGGTTCAAGCGCCCAGCACAAATCATTTTCTGATCCGCGCTCTCACCTACCTGATGTTCATGATGTTCGCCATGACCACAGACTCGGTCGGAGTCATCATTCCCGAGGTGATCCGGACACTCCACCTGAGCGACACCGCCGCGGGCGCATTTCACTATGCCAGCATGTCGGGCATTGCCGTGGTCGCCATCTTTCTCGGCTTTCTGGCCGATCTCATCGGCAGAAAATGGACCATCGTCATTGGCTTGGTGCTGTTTGCGCTTAACTCGTATCTCTTCGCGGTTACCAATACCTTTGCTGTTTTCGTCATCCTTCTTACAATCTCCGGAGCTGCAATTGGCATCTTCAAGACCGGAGCGCTGGCTCTGATCGGCGACATTTCCCATTCGACGCAGGAACACACATCGACGATGAACATCGTAGAAGGCTTCTTCGGCGTCGGTTCTATTATTGGCCCTCTGATTGTCGCCCGTCTGCTGCTCACCGGCGTCTCCTGGAAGTGGCTGTATGTGATTGCGGGCTCGCTTTGCGTTGTGCTGGTCGCGATTGCATCGTTGGTGCGCTATCCGCAGCGCATCGTCAAGAGTTCAGATGAACCGATCAACCTGAGCCGCACACTTCGGCTGTTGGGCAACCCCTACGCGCTCGGCTTTTCTGCGGCATGTTTTCTCTACGTCGCCGTTGAGTGCGCCGTCTATGTCTGGCTGCCTTCGTTTCTCAAAGATCACAAACCGTCGTCAGCCTTTATGGCGGCCTATGTCATCTCCATCTTCTTCATCCTGCGCGCAGCGGGACGTTTTGTTGGCGCATGGGTCATCGCCCGATGGAGTTGGAGAACAGTCCTTGTCATTTTCAGTGGCGCGATTTTCACCTGCTTTGTCGGCACCATCTTCGGCGGAGCCAACGCGGCAGTCTATCTGATGGCGCTTTCCGGTGTGTTCATGTCGGTCATTTATCCCACACTTAACTCCAAGGGGATCAGCTGCTTTCCGAAGGCTGAACATGGCGCGATCTCCGGCGTTCTGCTCTTTTTTACCTGCCTGGGAGCGGCGCTCGGTCCGCTGGCGATGGGCGTAGTCAGCGATATGTTTGGAGGCCTGCAAGCCGGATTCGTTCTGGCAACCGTCTTTGCCGCTTTGCTCTTCCTGGGCCTGCTCTATAACTGGATTGCCAATCCGGCCCGTGGCGAGCTACTTCGCTCCGACGAGACGGACTACGGCCTGCACGAATAAGCGGGTCAGGACTGAACTGAACAGGGGCGGTCTGTTTGCTGGAGACTCGCCAATTATTTTTGTTAGTTCATTCTTCGTTGATCGTGAAGCAAGCTGCGCAGGTAAGCTGCGCCCTGGCTTGCGATGTCCATCGGAGAGACATTGCGCTCAGCCCAAAGCGTGCCCGGCCCATCCTTGACCTCAGATAGAAAACCAAATCCTTCGATCATGAGATAGCCCTGGTAACCTATCGCACGCAATGCTTCGACGATGCCGGGAAAGTCGACATGTCCCTGTCCCAGAAGGCTGCGGTCGTTCTCGCTCATGTGCATGTGCCTGAGGCGATCGCGTAAAGAGAGAACCGCCGCCGCCTGATTCTTTTCCTCGATATTCGAGTGGAAGGTATCGATAGTGACGCCAACGCGCGGATGGCCCACGGCATGGCACAACGCGAGTGCTTCCGCCGCCGTCCGCAGGAAATAGGTTTCCGAGCGATTCACGGGTTCAATGGAAAGCGTGACGTCGCAGGCATCGAGTGTTTCTCCGATTGATTGAAATGCTTCCGCAGCCCACTGCCACTCATCGGCCGTCGGGCGGTGGCCGGTGAAATAGCCGATGGGTGCATAGAGAGGGCCTACCAGCAGCTTTGCCCCCAGGCCAGCGGTCATTTCTACGCACTGCTTCAGGTGGAGCAGCGCTCTCTTGCGAACGCCGGCGTCGGGACTGATGGGGTTGATGCCGGCAGGAAGAATCGCGCAAACCGTGCATTCAAGATTGCTCCGCTCAAAGGCCGAGCGAATCTCGACGGCGGGCAACAGCGCCGGATCGAACATGGGAATCTCGAAACCGTCCATGCCCAGATCCCGAATTGCTGGCAGCAGATCGAGAAGCCAGGGCTCCATCTTTCCCGCCCAGGCAAACGCACTCACTCCAAGTTTCATGGCTCAATGTTAATCGAGGTGCTGCAAGCGGCCTATCAATCCCTCACGGAGTGCTTTGCGGGCGTTCTCACAGGCTGCAAATATTCATGCGATTCCGGCAAGCCATTTATTCGCATTGTCAGTTGTGTTATCGCCGCACATTGGCCCGTGGAGTGGCCTTCCCGGTCCGGCCGCCCTGCCCTATTGAGCCCACTTTTCGCAGGCCTGCCCTGATTGGTCGCGAGGCGGACACACCGATGGAGAGGCATGGAAATTGAGCCAAGAGTGAGTGAATATTGAGGTTACCTTGGGAGTTTGGAGGCGCGGGCCGGGATCGAACCGGCGCATAAAGGTTTTGCAGACCTTTTTCATAATCGGTAAACCACAGTATCCACGCTGGTTCCGTGAATTCTGCCCCGATTTTGGTCCGACTTTGGTCCGACCCCCACAGCTTGGCGTTTGGAGTTTGGTTGCCGTTGTTGGGGGACAGTTTCTGACTTCGGCCCTTATGCTCTCGTTATTCTCTACGCACTCCACGCTTGCTTGATTGTTTCCTCTCTAGAGGTGAAAACCGTCTTTTGCATTCAATGGGTGAGATTGAGGTGGACAATCGGCTAAATGCCTGAGTTAGAGGCCTTTGGATACGCGACCTGTGGGATGTGATCTGTTAAATGTATTATTTTCATAGAGTTGGGCGGTCTGGTTGGTCGCCATCAATAGTTTTGAGAAGTAGGCAGAAATTTCAAGGGGTTTCGCGGATGGGTCGAAGTCCGGTTGCGCACCGTCGCACACGAAGGCGAAGGAATTACACTTTTCGCTATAACGCGACAAAGCGTGATTCCGTGTAATCCGCGCCTCCAAGTGCATTCGGGCAAATCTGGAAACTCACGAGATGTTGTTGATTGATTTGGTTTGCAACGAAATTGCAGACATGCCAAATCCCAAATCAAATACTCCGGTGCCTCCGATCAGCCCCACTGATCCGAAGGCCGACTGCCTCCGTTTTGCGAATCGATACAAGTCAAAGCCGCACAATAGGCAGAAAAATCAGAATGGAAGTGGTCATATGGAACTTGATGATGCCAGTGCTGAGACAGTCCAGCTTGCGATGAACTACGAGGCCCGTGCTGAGGTCCTAAGAAGCGGCGACTTTCTGAATGCCGCAGTAATCGCGAAAAGAGCCGGGCGGAGATCTGCCGACCTGTCTAGGTGGAAGGCCGAGAAGAGCATCTTCGCTATCCGCGAGCATGGCCGCGATTACTTCCCTCTGTTTGCGCTGAATCCGGGCGACAACTACTGTCCCTATCGAGCCGTGGGGGAGATTATTGGAATCTTCAGCGATTCGCTGTCGAACTGGGGAATAGCATCGTGGTTTATCGGCCTGAACAGTTTCTTGGATGATCAGGCTCCCAAAGACCTACTTGCCTCTGATCCGGACTGGGTGATTGCTGCGGCAAAGGACGAGGTGGAGGAAATCCAGCATGGCTGATAAGAGAGGTCCGGCGAATCTAGACGAGGTGTTCGAAGAGTTCGATCGGACGGGGGCCTTCGCGAGGGTTCGAGAAAGATTCAGAGGTATTAACCGCAGGCTTCCTCAATCTGAGCTTCCACGAAGCAGACGTCCGGCCTGCACCGCAGACGTACCGATGGACCAAGAGACTAGCTGACTTTTCGTGCTTTGACGCCGCGTTGAGACCTTTGCCGGCTGCCCAGAGCACAAGTCCGAGATGGCCGTTTCCCGTCAACTTGACGATCCCCGGGGAATAATCGGCAAACTTACATCAGGGCTTATCCATCCGCATCAATGAGCGACTTGGCGATTGCCTAAATCGAAGAATGCTCCGGTCGTGATCGCAGGGCGTTTGTCATTAGCGAGTCTGATGCTGGTGCTAGGGGCACTAAAAGTTCATACAGGTTGGGATAGGATAATTGTTGACTGACCAGACGCTTACCTATAGGATGTCATCATGCCACGACCGAGGAGTGACGAGAAACGAAGCGCGATTCTGGACGCGGCGACGCGAGTCATCGTCACACAGGGCCTAAGCGCGCCAACAGCGGGTATCGCGAAAGAGGCTGGAGTTGCCAACGGATCGCTCTTCACCTACTTCGAGACGAAGGCGGATCTTTTCAATCAGCTTTATCTTGAGCTGAAAGCGGAAATGGCTTCCGCTGCCATGAAGAACTTTCCGGAAAAGGCCACACTTCGTGACCAGATTTTCCATGTTTGGCGAAACTGGATGGAGTTTGCGGTCTCCTTTCCCGAAAAACGGCGGGCACTTGCACAACTCGGCGTTTCCGACGAAATTACGCCAGCGACTCGCATTGCAGCGCATAAGACCATGAGGGGCCTCGCCGATTTATTGGAGCAGCTACGGAACAATGGTCCTTTGCGTAACGTCTCTATGGCATTTGCTGGTGCAATTATGAATTCGCTCGCGGAAGCGACGATGGATTTCATGATTCAAGACAAAGCCAATGCAAGAAAACATTGCAAAGTCGGATTCGAAGCCTTTTGGCGGGCAATGACCTGACAGGTCCTTTTGCTTAATAATGACTGACTGGACAGACAACTATTGAGGAGAAAAGCATGGCACGCATTTTAGTTACGGGAGGCACGGGGTTCTTAGGTGCCCATTGCTTGATTCAGTTGTTGGCGGCGGGGCATGAGACACGCACCACGGTAAGGGATCTGGCGCGTGAAAACGATGTACGCGCCATGTTGCGAAAGGGAGGGGCTGGCGACGCAGGCGACCGCTTGATCTTTTTCGCCGCCGATCTGAACGCCGATGCGGGGTGGGCCGAAGCTTCGGCCGGGTGTGACTATGTGCTCCATGTCGCTTCGCCCTTTCCGAGCACTGTGCCCAAGGACGAGAATGAGCTGATCGTTCCGGCCCGAGACGGTGCACTACGCGTGTTGCGGGCTGCGCGCGATGCGGGCGTCAAGCGCGTGGTGTTGACATCCTCCTTCGCGGCTATCGGTTATGGATCCAAGGGGCGTACTGCCGCATTCACGGAAGAGGATTGGACAAACCTCAACGATCCGAGCGTTCAGCCCTATCAGAAATCGAAGACAATCGCCGAACGGGAGGCTTGGGATTTCATCGCACGGGAAGGGGGCGGGCTGGAGCTAGCCGTGGTCAATCCAGTCGGAATTTTCGGGCCCGTGCTGGGACCGGATTATTCGACCTCGATCCTGATCGTTAAACGCCTGATGGACGGCTCCATTCCGGGCTGTCCCGATCTTTGGTTCGGCGTAGTCGATGTGCGCGATGTAGCCGATCTGCACCTGAAGGCAATGACCGACCCGGCCGCGCGCGGTGAACGGTTCCTTGCCACGGCTGGGGACTTCACAAGTTTTCGCCAAATTGCCCAAATCCTCAAGGAGGGCGCCGGCGGCGCCGCCCGCAAGGTTCCGACCCGCCCCTTGCCCAGTTGGCTCCTGCGTGCGATCGCGCTTTTCGATCCACAGGTCAGAGGTGTGTTGCCGGAACTTGGCAAGCGCAAGAATGCGTCCAACGAAAAGGCGCGTCGGCTGCTGGGCTGGTCACCGAGGAGCCCGAAAGATGCAGCGCTTGCCACGGCGCAGAGTTTGTTAAAGCTCGGACTGCTGAAGCCATAGGAGAGAATATGCCAAAGAAAGTCCTTACAGACCAAAAGGCGTACATCATCACCGGTCCGACGTCCGGCATTGGGCGCGCGACCGCGTTTCAGGTAGCGGAGCACGGTACCGTTGTCCTGGTTGGACGCGATGCGGAAAAGCTCCGCGGACTGCAAAGGGCTCTCGCTCAAAAAGGCGGTCACGCGGTGTCGGTCGTATGCGATCTTTCGGATAGAGTGAGCGTGCATCGCGCCGCTGCGGAGATTATCGCCCTGAAGCTTCCGGTCGCTGGCCTGCTGAACAATGCGGGCATCCTGCAGATGCGTCCGACGAAAAATGAGTTGGGATTGGACATGTCGTTCGCGACGAACCATCTCGGGCCGTTTGCGCTGACAGAGGCGCTTGTGCCAAGTTTCCCAAACGGTGCAAACGTCGTATTCGTCGTGTCCGCTGTAGAAGACCCCGAACGCAAGCCAGCCGTGGCTGCGGGTTTTCGAGGTGGGCGCTATATCTCCGCAGAGTCGAGTGCACGCGGTGAATGGGAGCCAGGCGGAGCCAAACGGCCAAGCTTCGATGCCTACGCAACTTCCAAACAAGCCATCCTTGCCGCGGTGATGGCATTCGCCCGTGAGACTCCACGGCTACACTTCAACGCGGTCGAGCCGGGCGTGAATCCAACCACCGGCCTCGGGGGAGGCGATGTCGGAGCCTTCGTGCGCTTTCTGCAGAGATTCATCATCCCGCTTCTCGTCCCACTGCTCAGGCCCTTCATCAAGATCTTGAGCACCCCGAAGCGAGCCGCGCGCGTGATTACCAAAATCCTGATCGATACATCCGGACACACCGGTATCTACTACGACGAGGGCGGCCATCCGATGCAAGGCTCCGCGCTCGTGTGCGACCCGAAGTTCCAGGACCGCGTTGTCACCGAGACGCGCGCTTTCCTTGCCGCACACTCAGGATGAAAAGCTCAGGCTCGCTTGCGCTGCTTCGCAAGCGAACCTGCGGTCGCACGCCAAGGCAGTCAGTTTACAACTTGGTGATTCACATCATTTCAGAACCGTTTCAAGCTACATTCGTCTCTCAGAATCTACGTTGCTTTTGTGGTGTAGCCGCATGTTTATGTTGAGGGCCCGAACGATGCCGAGACGAGTCGATCCCTTTGAGGATCAGGTCGATTCCGGAAACAAAGTCCACCCGGTCGTCGTGCTCTCGAAACTGTCCGGCGACGCTGCGTGCAAATGGGTATTGCTTGGGATCGAGCTGGGACCAGGCGGTCGACATGGCTTCCAGGAAGTCTGATCGATCGAAGCCCCGCGTTCGAGCGAGCTGCCCGTTGGCCGCGTTCTGTTTGCTGACGCCGAGGATGTAAGCAATCAACGTGCCTACCGCCGTCCACTGTTCCTCGTCCGGCACGCGTAGAGCGCGAATCTGCTCGCCCACAGGTTCGAGTATGCGCACGATGGGTGACAGGCCCACGGAGCTAGTAATGGCCGAGCCCACCCATGGATGCTCGTTGATTGCGTCAAACACTCCCAGCGCGACGGCGCGGATTGTTTCCTTCGGTGTGGTGACGACGGTCTCATCCATTGCACGGGCGACCACGGCGTCGCAGGCGGCAGAGAGCAGGTCGCTTTTGTCGGCGATGTGCCAGTAGATAGCACCGGGACCGGTGGCGAGCCGTTCCGACAGCGCGCGGAAGGTCAGACCCTCCTTTCCGCTCGAGTCCAACAGTTCGATCGACGCTTCGATGATGCGTTCCCGGGTGAGCGATTCTCCGTGTCGAGGTCTGCCAGGTACTTTCTTGACCATGTCCTATCTTGACATATCTGGAACGCGATTCCATACTTATGGAATGACGTTCCATAAGTTAGACAAGATCGAGACAATGATGTCGCTGAAGCTGCCCGAGGGGTTACGGCTTGCGGGCCAAGATGTGCCGACGGCGGACGGGAAACAGGCGCCACTCTATCTGTTCCGGTTGCCGGACGGCTCGGAGATGGAGATGGTCGCGGTACCGGCGGGCGACTTCGTGATGGGGGCGGACGACTCGGACGCGCCCGACTGGGAGAAGCCGAGGCACAACCACCCCATGGCGCACTCCTATTGGATCGGTCGCAACGACGTGACGCGTGGGCAGTTCAAAACGTTTTGCGCCGCAACAGGCAGAGCCGAACCAGAGATGGCCTACTTCGACGATCAGCTCGGTGGGAACAAGGATCGTCATCCGGTGGTCATGGTCTCGTGGAACGACACGAAGGCCTACTGCACATGGGCCGGGTTGGTATTGCCGAGCGAAGCCGAATGGGAGAAGGCGGCACGAGGCACCGACGGCCGAAAGTATCCGTGGGGAATCGACTGGGACCCTACGAAGGCGAACTACCTGGACGCATCGTGTCCGGGGGACAAAATCATGATGGGCAATGGGAAGACATTAGACGAGCACATGGCACAATTTGGTGGACGTGATTTGGACTATAACGATGGATTCCCTTACACCTCACCCGTGGGGAGCTTTCCAACGGGCGTGTCGCCCTACGGCGTCAGTCAAGGCCCGCTCGCCTCGTTTGAGGTCA
>CAYZVG010000012.1:0-19987 GCA_964481595.1 uncultured Occallatibacter sp.
TGGTGATGATGTGGAACGGCACCATTCCCGCTCTCGCCAACCAGCATACGGGCATGCGGCCTTATCAACTAACGCCGGGCGACGAAGACGCCATGCGTGCGTTGCCGCAACTCCGCGCGGTTACCGGCATCCTGGGCCGCAACGATCTCTACGAAGTGAGCGCTTTTGCCAACACATCGGGACAGGTGCTAGGCGTCGAGCCAAATTACTCCCAAGTGCGCTTTATGCCGGTGGCCGAGGGCCGCTTTATTACGCAGGACGATCTGACGGAGCGGCGTCGCGTAGCCGTGCTGGGATCAAAGAGCGGCTCGCTCCTGTTTCCTGGCCGGCCCTTTATTGGCGAATCCATCACCATCAACGACGTTGCCTTTACGATTGTGGGCCGCGTTGAGTCCATCAGCCGAGGCAACAACGACAGCGACAATCAAAAAGTCTACATTCCGCTCACCATCATGCAACAGCAGTTTGCAATGAAGGGCGACAACGTTGCCCAGGATGCGCTGAGCTCCATCCAATATCAGCCGGCGAAGAAAGGCGACTCGGCCGCAGCGGTTGCCGCTGTGCATCGGGTCATCGCCCAGCGCCACGGTTTCGATCCCTCGCTCAAAGACGCGTTTGAAGAGTGGGACACGATCCAGGAAGAAAAAATGATCGGCGCAATCTTTAATGCGATGGATGTTTTTCTGGGCGGCGTGGGCATTGTCACGCTGGGGCTGGGCGCGGTCGGAATCGTCAATATCATGTTGGTCTCAGTGACTGAGCGCACCCGCGACATCGGCGTGATGAAGGCCGTGGGCGCGACAAAAAGCAGCATACTGGCGCAGTTCTTTTGGGAGGGGCTGTTGCTGACCGGCATCAGCGGGCTGGTCGGCATCGCGGTTTCAGCGGGATTCATGGGGCTGTTGCAGATCACGTTAACCGGCAAGATGCCGGGCTGGGACCCGCCGCGCCTAGTGCCCTGGTCGGCGGCGCTCGCGCTCGGCTCGCTCATGCTCTGCGGCGTGGCCGCGGGTTTGTATCCAGCCAGCAAAGCCGCGCAAATGGACCCCATTGAAGCGCTGAGAAAAGAGTGAGCCGCAGTTGCAAGCGGCGCGAATGAACGATTGACGATTGATTTTGGATTAGCAACGCTTTACTGAGAGCTGAGAGCTGAGAGCTGAGAGCTGAGAGCAGAAAGTGGAAAGCTGAGAGCCAGTGCCTTGGGTGTGAGGTTCGAGCCACAAAAAAGGCACTGTCATTCTGAACGAACGGGGCCCCGAACGTTTTTCAGTTCGGGGGTGGTGAGTGAAGAATCTGCGGTTGCTTTTTGTAAATTGAGGCAGAGACTTCAGCTTCACCGCATTAATTTGTTCCTTGAGGTTTGTGCATTCCCACCCATTCGCCAGAAAAAAGCGAATGGATGGGGCACGGAGCGAGTAACCTCGATGAACGATTGACGATTGAATTTGCATAAGCAACGCTTTACTGAAAGCTGAAAGCTGAGAGCTAGCAGCTATCAGCCAGGAGCTGCATTCAATGTTGAAGGATATTCTTGCGCAGGCGTGGGAGGCGATGGTGTTCAATCGCCGGCGCACTGCGATCACCATGATCGGAATGGCCTGGGGCATTGCCACGGTGGTGCTGCTGCTGGCCTACGGCGCGGGCTTCAATCGCGCCATTGAGAATATCTTCGCCAACTGGGGAACCAACATCATCGGGTTTTTCCCCGGCCGCACCAGCCAGCAGGCAGGCGGCGACAAGGCCGGCGTTCGCGTTCGCTTTACGCTCGACGACGTAGACCGCGTCTCAAACAGCGTGCCCGGCATCTACCACATTTCGCCGGAGGCAGACCAGAGCGCGACCGTGCAGAACGAACTGCACACCTACACGTGGGATATTACCGGAGTTCGCCCCGAGTATCAGGACATTATGAAGCTGGACGTCGATGCGGGCCGCTTCTTCAACGGTCAGGAAGATCAGCAGCGCGCGCATCTTTGCGTCATCGGCTCCGAGGCCAAGACCAAGCTCTTCTCCGGCGGCTGGGCCATTGGCGAAAACATTCGTGTGAACGGCGTCATGTTCACGGTAGTGGGCGTGCTGCAGCCCAAAATGCAGGAGAACGGCGACGACAATCGCAATCTCACGGTCTACATTCCCTTCAATACCATGAGCGATTTGAAAGACACGCATTACATCGATGGCGTGTGGTTCAACTATCGCGGCGACAACGAGCTGGTTGAAAAAAGCCTGCGCGAAACCATGGGCGCGGCGCACCATTTCCGTCCTTCGGATCACAACGCCATTCATGTCGCAAATCTGCTTTCGCAACTGGCGCAGTTTCACATTTTGTCCGTGGCGCTGCAGGTGCTGCTGGCCATGGTCGGCGCGCTCACGCTGGGCATTGCAGGAATCGGCTTGATGAACATTATGCTGGTGGCTGTGCAGCAGCGGACCCGCGAGATCGGCGTGGAAAAAGCGCTGGGCGCGCAGCGGCGTCACATCCTCACTCAGTTTCTGGCCGAGGCGCTTGCCATTACCAGCGTGGGCGGCGCAAGCGGCATCGCGCTGGCTTACATCATCTCCGCGATGGTGGGCCGCATCACGTTTTACAGCGCGCTTGCCAAGAACGCCACCGATGCCGACATCCGGCTCATCATCTCGCCTGGCTCGGTGGTGGTGGCCACGGCAATTCTGGCCATTACCGGGCTGGTCAGCGGCATGATTCCCGCCATCCGCGCAGCCAATCTCGATCCTATTGAGGCGCTGCGCTACGAGTAGAAATCCGCATGTACAGCAGCGTGCCCGATGCGGTACTCTTGCCGGTCATGAAAAACCTGAACAAAATCTCCGCCCTGCTGTCTTCCGCGTTTGCCTGTCTCCCGTTATTGCTGTCGGTGGCCGCGTTCGGCCAGGCGCCTGTGTCCGACTCGCCTGCGATTGAAGCAAAAGCCCATACGATGGTGGCGCAGCTAACGCTCGAGCAAAAGATCACGCTGCTGGGCGGCATGGACAATATGTACACGCGGCCCATGCCCTCCATCGGTCTGCCGCGCTTCAAGATGTCGGATGCGTCGGTGGGCGTGCGCAGTTGGGGGCCGACCACTGCCTACGCGGGCGGCGTGGCGCTGGCCGCAACCTGGGACAAAGATTTTGCGCGCAAGCTGGGCGAGGGCCTGGGCCGCGATGCCCGCGCGCGCGGCGTGAACTTTCTGCTGGGGCCGGGCGTCAACATTGCGCGCTCGCCCATCGCCGGACGCAACTTCGAGTACCTCTCAGAGGATCCCTATCTGAATGGCGCGCTGGTGGTTCCTTTCATTGAAGGCGTGCAGTCGCAGGGCGTCGTCGCCACGGTGAAGCATTTCGCGCTCAACAATCAGGAATACAATCGGCACGATGCCAGCGTGGATGCGGACGAGCGCACCATGCGCGAAATCTATCTGCCCGCATTTGAGGCCGCTGTCGTCAAAGGCCATGTGGACGCGGTGATGAATGCCTACAACCTGATCAACGGCGTTCATGCTACGCAAAACCAGTTTCTGAACGTGCAGGTTCTCAAAGGCGAATGGGGTTTCAACGGCGTGCTCATGTCAGACTGGAGCGCGACCTACGACGCCGTAGCCGCCGCCAACAACGGTCTCGATCTTGAGATGCCGAATCCCCGCTACATGAATGCGGCCAATCTCGTATCCGCCGTAAATGCAGGCACAGTGAAGCAGGACACCATCGACGACAAGGTGCTGCGCCTCATTCGCACCGAGCTTCGTTATGGATTCACCGACCGTCCGCAATTCGATCCTGCCTATTCAACTTATTCTGTCGCCGATCGTGCTGTAGCGCTCCAGGGAGCGCGCGAGAGCATCGTGCTGCTCAAGAACGATGGGCATCTGCTGCCGCTCGATGCCGCGAAGGTGAAGACCATCGCCATCGTCGGACCCAACGCCTGGCCCGCGGTTCCGGGCGGCGGCGGATCGTCGGAAGCAGCAGCATTTGAGCCAGTCTCGACGCTTACCGGCGTTGCCAATATCTTTGGCGCAACCGGCCATGTGCTGTATAGCCGCGGATTGCCCGACATGATCGATGTCTTTCGCCAGACACGCTGGGACGGCGAAGTGAAGTCGGAGACGTATCCAAGCCGCGACTTTACTGGTGCGCCGGCAACGGCCGCGCGACGCAATGTGGCCGACTGGAAGGCGAGCCAGTGGGATCCGCCCGATCCCACGCAGCGCAGCATTCGCTATACCGCCGCATACAAAGCGGAGAAGGCAGGGAAGTATCTGCTGATCGCCGCTGCCTCCGGCGAAGATAGGTTCACAATTATCGTCGATGGCAAGCAGATTCTCGGCCAGGCCCACGCCGAAGGGCAAGTGCCCAAATTTACTTCACTCGATCTGGCAGCCGGGCAGCAGGTCCACGTAGTGGCCGACTATCTTCCTTATGCCGCGGGTGTGCGCTTCGGCCTTGGACTTACCTACGAGCCCGATCTCGTCTCTGCCGAAGCAAAGCAATACGCGGCAGCAGCCGATGTGGTGGTGGTCGCCGTGGGCTTCAATCCCGCGACGGAAGGCGAGGGGCACGACCGCACCTTCGCGCTGCCCTGGGGACAGGATGCGCTCATCGATGCCATGGTCGCGGCCAATCCACGCACCATCGTCACGCTGACTGGCGGCGGCGGAATGGATGTGCGCCGCTGGATCGACAAGGTTCCTGCGCTGCTCCATGTTTGGTATCCGGGGCAGGAGGGCGGCACGGCCATCGGCGAGGTGATCTTCGGCATACAGAATCCCGAAGGCAAATTGCCGGTCAGCTTCGATCGCTCGTGGGAGGAGAATCCTTCTGAGCCGTACTACACCGGCGCAACGGGCGCTGACAAGGTTGAGCACATCGGTTACGGCGACAAGCTGATGGTCGGCTATCGCTACTGGACAACGACGGGCAAGCATCCGCTCTTCCCGTTTGGCTTTGGATTGAGCTACACAACGTTCAGCTTCTCCCATCTGCATCTGCCTTCATCGGCTCAAGCCGGTGCAACAATTCCAGTGGGCTTTGATGTAACCAACACCGGCAGCACGATTGGAGCGGAGGTGGCGCAAGTCTACGTCTCCGATCCCTCGGCAAAGGCCGCGCGGCCCGAGCGCGAATTGAAAGGATTCGAAAAAGTCCGCTTGAATCCGGGAGAAACCCGGCACGTGTCTCTCGATTTCGATGCGCGCGCCTTCAGCTATTGGGACGAGGCGGCTCACAAGTGGACCATCGATCCCGGCAAGTTCGTCATCCTGGTTGGCGATTCGAGTGAGAACACGCCGCTGCACGCAGATGTGACGCTGAAGTAATTCAGCGTTACGTTCGCGCCGCAAACGCTATCGGCGACAAACGATATTGGCGACAAACGATATCATCAAGGGATGAAACGCGTTCTCTTGTCATGGAGCAGCGGGAAAGACAGCGCGTGGGCTCTCCATGTGCTGCGCGGCAATCCCAGCTTGGAAATCTGCGGGCTGTTGACCACACTGAACAGCGAATTCGATCGCGTAGCCATGCACGGTACGCGGCGCACCGTGCTTGAGGCGCAGGCGCAAGCCGCGGGCTTGCCGTTGTGGAACGTGCCCCTGCCGTGGCCATGCTCGAATGAAGTGTATGAGCAGCGCATGGCCGACGTTTGCCGTCGTGCGGTCGCCGAGCATGTTGACGCCGTCGCCTTTGGCGATCTGTTTCTGGCCGACGTCCGTTCGTACCGAGAGAATCAACTGAAAGGCACCGGTCTTGAGCCGCTGTTTCCGCTCTGGCAGATCCCTACGGACCAACTGGCCCGCGAGATGATTGCAGGCGGCCTGCGCGCGCGCCTGGCCTGCGTGGATAAGAAGCAGTTGGCCGCCGAGTTTGCCGGACGAAACTTCGACGAGCAGTTTCTCCGTGATTTGCCGGCTGCTGCCGATCCTTGCGGAGAGCGCGGTGAGTTTCACACCTGCGTGTACGCAGGTCCCATGTTCGCTGCGCCGATCCAGCTTGAGGCCGGAGAAGTCGTGGACCGCGACGGGTTTGTCTTTGCGGATTTTCAGGTTGCGCAGAGCGCAATCGCGGCGCAATAAATGGCCATGGCTTTGTGTCAACTAGCTTGGTGTCTCCGAAGTTTGTTGAAGAACAGCCGCAGATCCTTCGACTCACCACCCCCAAACAGGGAACAGGGAACAGGGATCAAAGACACGTTTGGGACCCTGTTCGCTCAGCGACAGTCGTTGTTTTGATATGAGATCCAGGGACAAGGCGCTAAATGCGAATGAAGATCCGCTTGCGGAACATCAAGTAAAGGATGAGCCAGTACGCGCATAGGGTGAGCGCGCCCACGATAGTCGGCTCAAATCCCGCGCCGAAAATGTTCAGCACTCGCTCACCCAGGTGAATGCGAAAGCTGCTCTCGACAAAGTTCCGCATCAGCTCCGCCATCACATAGGCGGCAATCGAATTCGTGCCCACCACGACCAGCGGAAACGCAATCCGCCGATGCTGCTTTGCATCGATGAACCACGAAAGAGCAGCAAGCGTGAAGAAACAAACGCCGCCACTGACGAGCGTCCACGATGGCGTCCAGATGCGCTTGACGATGGGGCAGATTCCCGTGAAGTGCAGCGCCAGTCCGGCAATGCAAAGCACAGCGGCGGCTGCGAGAAATTTGCGAAACGGTATCTTCGGCGCAGAGTCGAGGAACCAGCGGCCGGCTGCGAGCCCAAGCAGCATGGTGCCCAGCGTGGGAATAAAGTTGAGCGTCAAATAGCCGCCGTCGTTATACAAAAAACGACTGGGGCGCGGAAACAGGTTGAGAAACCACACGTCGAAAGCCTGGCCCAGATTGCTGTTCTTGTTCCAGTGCGCGGCGAAGCCCGTGAACAGGCGATGTTGAAACTCGGGCGGCACGCCGACGGCTACCCAATCGAAGTTTGCGCCGGGCGCGGGGTAGAGCGCCCACGCCAGCCAGTAGCCAAACAGGATTGCCCAGAACGCGCTCCACTGCCAGCGCGGCCGCGCAAAGGCCAACAGAAAGGCAAATGTATATCCCAGGCCGATCTGGGTAAGCGTGTCCTCGAAGGTGAAGTTGGTCATGGGGCTGTCAGTGGAGCGCAGAAAGATGCCCAGCGCCACAAGAATCAGGCTGCGCAAGAGCGTATGCAGCAGCATGTGTTGAAAGCTCTCGCCCCTGCGCCGCCGGCTGGCGAGCGAGTAGGGCAGCGCCACACCAACAAGAAAAGTGAAGCCCGGCTGGATGGTGTCATGCGGGCTCATTCCCGCCCACTGCACGTGCGACTGGCCCCACGCCAGAATGCGCAGAAACAGATTGCCATGGCAGGCAATGGCGGCGTGCCTGAACTCAAGCACCTCGCCCATCATCATCAGCATCATCAGCCCGCGATAGGCATCGACGGCGGTGTTGCGCTGCTGTGCTGTTTGCGGCAGGGGAGCGGCCTCGCGCTCTTGTGTGGATGCCTGCGCGGGAACCTCGCTCATGTTCGAATCCTCACCGGGCGGGGTCAGTGGAGTCAAATCTCATCCCTCCATCAAACGAAAAAGGCCTATTCACTCAACGCGAACGCGGTTCGCATGGTGTGAACAGGCCCTTTTTGCAGGTACTTCTGTTTACCGCAGTGTCTTCAGCGCCGGATACAGTTTGCGCCACGCGGCGTAGCCCGCCTTGTAAGCGGCCAGATCGGCTGGGTCCGGCTCGATGCGCTGCGCCACTTCAATTGCCTGGCTGCAGGCCTCGTCCAGATTGGCCCAGTGTCCCGCGCCCACGCCGGCCATGAGTGCGCAGCCAAAAGCTCCGCCCTCTTCCGCCGTCAGCACTTCAACGGGATAGCCGTAGATGCCGGCCTGAATACGACGCCACAGTGTGCCGCGCGCGCCGCCGCCGCCCAGCCGGATGCCGCTCACCGGAATGCCAAGCTCGGCAAACAGCGAGAACGTATCCTGAAGCGAATAGGCAACGCCCTCTTGCACCGCGCGCACAAAGTGAGCCGCGGTGTGGTTTACGCCGATGCATGCAAAGGCCGCGCGCACTTCAGGATCGAGATGCGGCGTGCGCTCGCCCAGCAGATACGGCGCCCACTCGAGGCCATCGCTGCACGCGGGAATCTTTGCTGCTTCCACGTTCAGCTCGTCGTAAGACTGGTTGGCGAAGAACGTATTCTTCAGCCAGTTCAGGCTCAGTCCTGCGCTTTGCGTTACGCCCATCACGTGCCACAATCCCGGCACCGCATGGCAGAAGGTATGCAGGCGGCCCTTGGGATCCTTGGTCGGCTGTGCGGTTGCGGCAAACACCACGCCGCTGGTGCCGATGGTGGCTGAAACCGAGCCGGGCTGCAGAATGCCCATGCCCACCGCGCCCGCGCCCTGGTCGCCCGCGCCCGCGGCCACCGGCGTTCCGGCTTTCAAGCCGGTCAGCTTGGCGCCGTCTTCGCTAATGCGCGCGCAAATCTCAGGCGATTCGTAGACCCGCGGCAGCCAGCTCTCTTTTACTCCGGCAACCTCGGCAACTTCCTTTGACCAGCGGCGATGCGTCACGTCGAGCAGCAGTGTTCCCGATGCTTCCTGCACGTCGATGGCGAACTCGCCGGTCAGTTTATAGCGCACGTAGTCCTTGGGACACATAATGTGCGCGATCTTGGCGAAGATCTCCGGCTGATGCGTCTTGACCCACAGCAGCTTGGTGACCGTAAAGTTGGGCAGCGCCGGATTGCACGTCAGTTCGATCAGCCTTTCGTAGCCGATGCGCTCGGTGAGCCAGTCGCACTCAGGCTGGGTGCGCGTATCGCACCAGATGAGCGCGGGGCGCAGAACTGCGCCGTTTTCGTCCAGCATCACTGCGCCGTGCATCTGGCCCGTCAGCGCAATGGCCGCAATCGGCTCGCGCGGCTCCGGTGTGGCGGCAATTGCTCCGCGAATTGCCTCTTGAGCCGCACGCCACCAGTCCTCGGGATCCTGCTCCGCCCAGCCAGGATGCTCAGCGCGAAAAGGAGCGTGCGTGCTTGACGCCGAGCCCACGAGTTTTCCGGCCGCATCCACAATCACAGCACGCGTTCCGCCTGTGCCTACATCCATTCCAAGGAACCACATAGTCCTATTCCCCCGATATAAATCGCTTTTCTCCAGCGTTGGCAGCATACCAGCTTTCGCCCACGGCGTGAAAGCTGATACGGGATTTTCACTTTTCAGCGGAAATTGGTCCTGGGGTCTTGTCCCAGAAGTTCACATCAAAGCAACGACTGTCATCCTGAGCGAACGGGGCCCCAAACGCTTTTCAGTTTGGGGGTGGTGAGTCGAAGGATCTGCGGTTGTTCTTCAACGAACTTGGGAGACACCACCCTAGTGCGGATGAATTTTGGAGACGAGCCAATATCCGGCTGCGCCAAAGACAAAACATGCCACTGAGGCAAACAGAAAGCTGCTGAACCGATCCAAAATGCCTGTGCCGTCGGGCAGCAAGTGTCCAAAGCTTGTCACCTTGCAACTCCGCTTCAACAGTGTCGCCAGCGTGTCACCGAGCAGTGCCGCCATCACAATGTAGAAGCAGGTGATTACGCTTTGCAGCGGACTCAGGCCCGTGGCGGGATCAAGCAGAAGCGCAGCGCCCAGGGCCAGCAGCAGTCCCACAAAAGTGCCAATTTTGGTTTTGCCGGAGTCGATCTTAGCGTCCAGAGGACGGCCGCCAAACAACTGGCTGGCCACCAGGCTGAAACCGTCGAAGGCGCATACTACCAGGAAGACGAAAACGGCAATGAGCGTGGGTGCTCGCCAGGCAAACAGCACTGCCGCCGCGCCCAGCAGCAGGTAAAGCACAATGGCGATTGCGGCCAACGGCGGCTTTATGCTGGCGCGTGTAACTCGATAAATCTCGTATCCGCCAAGCAAGGCAATCGCGGCGATCACCGCGCTGAAGATCCAGTGCCCCACCAGCGCCGCAACCAGTACGCACGTGGCGATGCAGAAAAGAACGATGAATGCGATGCGGCCTTTGCGCTGAACAGGCGAGGCTTGTTTGCGATTCGCGACAAAGAGCCCGGTGCCCACCAGAAGGAGCACTGAGACATAAAGGAGCGCGATGCGGAGGATGGCGTGGAGAGACAGATGAACCGCGGTCATGGTCTTTCACTTTCAACAGCCGCCCGAACCCGGGTCTGCGAACAGGGCCTCGGTTCCAGCTACGGCGTTTCTTCGGTTGGCGTTACGGTTACTCCCTCTTGCGTAAACAGATAATGCAGCAGCCACACGCTGGTTGCTGCGTGACCGTTCACCTCAGCCGGTTTGAACTTCCATTGCCGGGCCGCCTCGATTGCCGCGTTTGAGAAATAATGGCTCGGTCCCGCTGAGTCAAAGGCCGCGCTTGAAACATCGCCTGTGGCGCTCACCTGGAGCCGTATGCTCACGTTTACCTTGCCGGTAATCGATCGAACGGCCGCCGGTAGCAGGTCGGGTTGCGCCTGATGCAGAACCTCACCTCTTTGCACCGCGCCGTTTGCAACCGGGGCGGTCTTCGTCTCCGCGGCGGGGGCGGGCACAGGCGCGGCCTGTGCAGGAGTTGCGGCTTCAGATGCCGGTTGCGACGCGGTCTGCGTAGCGGCCTGATCGTCAGGCGCGGCAGAGGCCGGCGCGGCTCCAGTGGTTGAAACATTTCCGTCTGCTGAAGGCTTCTGCGTTCCCGGCTGCGCTTGGTCGGTTGCGGACGATTGCTGTTCGACCGCCGGTGGTGTGGGCTCCGGCCCGCGCGATCGCGTCCAAATCAGCGCGGCAACCGCAACAACAGCCAGTGCGACGGCAACTACGACCGCTAGAAGTAGTTTGGGTGAAGTCTGAGTGCCCGCACTATCTTTGCTTGTTTCAGCCGCGGCCGGTTTTGGACGGCCGGGGTTCAGCCGGTCGCCAATGCCGTCGATGGTCCATCGGCGCGCGGGGTCGATCTGCAAGCATCCGCGCGCAATCTCTGAGAGCGGATGCGGAATGGATGCTGGAATTGCCGGCTCGCTGTTTGCCGATCGATTCCACTCCGGCAAACGCTGCGTGAGCGCCTCAACCAGCGTCGCTCCCAACGCCCACACGTCGGTAGCCGGCGAGCATGTTCCGTCGGCGCGCTCCGGCGCGTCATATATGGTCAGCGTTGGCTGCGAACCGGTGCTTGCGCCTGCGGCCTGCAGGCCGTCGGCAGAGAGCTTCAGTCGATCGTTGACAACCAGAATGTTCGACGGCTTCAGGCGGCTGTGCACAAACCCTTTGGCGTGCAGATAACCAAGCGCGTCCAGCACGGGCGCAAGCATCTCCTTGGCTTCGGCGGGAGTCAGCGGGCGCAGAGGCAGGATTTCGCCCAGCACCTCGTCGGCATACTCGGTCACCATGTAGTCCAGCGTCTCGCCGTCAATCTGGCAGCGGCCGGTGGCCAGCGGGCGCATCAGGTGCGGATGCGAAAGCTCCTTCGCCGCGGCCCACCCAGCCTCGCGGCTGGCGGCCTCGCCTGGAGTCAGGGCGGGCATCAGCTTGATGGCTGCCTTCGCGGCGGGCTCGTCCGGCATCTCAGTCAGAAAGACGCCGCTATGGCCCGATCCGCCGACCCATTCGCGGAGCGTGAATCTTCCGTCAACGACGCGCCCCACCCAATCCTCTCGAACTTTCGATAGGTTCATGGCCGAAATCATTTTATCCGAGCTAGATTCGGTAAAGACTTGAAAACTGAGGTCCAGACGAAAAAAGCCGCTGTGCGCCGCGAGTGGTTACCTGTCACGCCAGCCCTGTAAAGGTCCCATTTCGCTGTCGGGCACCGTTCTGAGAGACTTGATGTATGCCCAATCTCCCGCCCGCTCCAGTGCTCAAGCCGATCCCTGCGCCTGCACCCGCGCTCATTTTTGACCTGGACGGAACCCTCACCGACTCAAAGCCCGGCATCCTCGGCTGCCTGGGCAAGGCGATTGCGGCGCGCGGCCTGAGCCATCCGGGGCCGCTCGACCACTTCATCGGCCCTCCCGTAGACGAGTGGACGGTTGAGCTGCTTCCGAACGGCAGCAGCGATGAACGGGCCGCTCTGGCGCGGGAGTACCGATCATGCTACGACGTGGAGGGCTGGTCGAATAACTCCGTATACCCCGGCGTGCGCCCCATGCTTGACGAACTCACCCGGTATGGCTGCCCTCTCTACGTCTGCACCTCAAAGCCGCTGCATTTTGCCGTCCGCATTCTGGACCTGTTTTCGCTTTCTCCGCTTTTTAAGGCCATCTATGGAGACAAGGCCGAGTACGCAAGCCACAACAAAGTCGACCTGCTCGCCAGTCTGCTCCAGGAGCAGTCACTTTCACCGCATTTCACCTGGATGGTAGGCGATCGCAGCTTTGATATTGACGCCGCGCACGCCAACGGCCTTCGCTGCCTGGCTGCAGGCTGGGGCTACGGCACGCCAGAGGAATACGCCACCGCTGACGCCGTAGCCGAAACCCCAGCTCAGGTTGCCGGGCTGGTGCTGCCTGCATCGCAACCTGACGCTGAGGCTTAGCGCCACACCAAAACGCCATCTTGCGCTCCAAGCTCGTTGAAAAGCTCACAAAAAAGGAGATTTAGTTCATGGGGAAGTGGTGCGTTTCAGCGCCGCCAGATAGGCCTGTGGAAAACTTACGTTTTGTTACAAAAAATATACAGATATTGACACAGGCGCGGCGTAAGCTCATGAAAAAAGTGACAATCAATATTTCTGTTGACAACTATCTAAAATTGGACTTATTCTGGTGACGGTAACAATCTACCCCACGGAGGTAAACATGCGTAATATCCTTGTTAGCACTCTCATGTTGTCGTCGGTTTTGTTCCCTGTAGCGGCCAATGCTGCCAGCAAGTCCGCAGACGACGCCAATGTCTCAACCACTGACCTCCGCGCCAGCGCAGGTGTCACCGCTCCCACGCTCGTCGATGCCATCTCGGTCACGCTGCCCGCGGGAAAGACAACGTCCTTCCTCTCCCCCATCTCCAACGTCGCCCTCACGTTCACGGTCGACGCCGATGGTCACGCGGAAAACGTCAAGGTTCTCAAGTCCACCAATGACTTCTGGAATTCGCGCGTCATTGAGGCCGTTGAGAATGCCAAGTTCCAGCCCGGAAAGCTCGGCGACCAGGCTGTTCCCATGGACATGAAGCTCGCAGTCACCGTGCTGCCCTAACCCAGGCCCTCCCGACCAAGTGAACTGGCCCTCTGGCGCAAGGTCATGCCTCGCCAGAGGATCCGGATCACCGGAAAACCAATCCAGCCGGATCGCAAACCCCAACGGTCCGTACACTCATGAAGCTGCGGAGCGCCCAACCAGGCGTTCTTCCAGCGCTTCCTTTCAGTCTCAACTGTCGAGCGAACTCTCCGAACGTCCCCTCTCATCGCTCCAGAAAACTCACCACAATCGGGCTCATCGTGCCTGCACATTGCTCGGGAGCCAGGTGTCCGCATCCGATGAACGTCTTCAACTCCGATTGCGGGATGAGCTGATGGATTCTCTCCGCCTGATCGGGCGGCGTAACGCGGTCCTCGGCGCCCCACAGAATCAGCACCGGCATTTTCAAGGTTGGCAGCAGGCTATCGGTTGCGTCCGCGCCGGTTAGCATCGTATTGAGCGCGCGGCTTGTCACCCATGCGTGTTCCTGCGCCCCACGCACAACATCGCGAGCCACGAATCCCGGAATCGACGCCGGATGTGGCATCAGCAATGCTTCCAGTTGGTCCAGTTCCGCCGCGGTCCTGGGCATAAACAGATTCGTATTCCAGTTGGGCTGCACCGCCAGGCCGGCTGAGTCAAACAGCAACAGCCGCCGCACCCTTTCAGGATGTTCCCCTGCCACGATCTGCGCTATCCATCCGCCCATCGACCAGCCGCCGAGATCGGCCTGCTTCAATCCCATCGCGTCCATGAAGGCCAGCACCACGCCAGCCTGGTCGCGCACCGAGTAGGAGAAATCCGCCGGCCAATCGCTGCGGCCGTAGCCGAAGAGGTCGGGCAAATACACGCGGAAGCCAGCCTTTGCCAACAGCGGCGCAAGCGTCTGCCAGTCCTCCGCGCGGCTGCCCAGGCCATGGACGAGCACCAGCGCCGGACCGGTTGCCGGCCCCTCGGCTTCATAGTGCAGCCGGTGTCCCTCGACCGTGATCGAGCGGCTTTCCACTCCCGCGATATCCTCCCGCAGATACGTCCAGCCATCCAGATAACTCACCGGCCGCAGCAGGAAGCCAATGCCGGCGGACAGCGCAATTGCTGCCAGAATCTCACCCGCAAGTAGCCATCTTTTCGCGCGCTTCATACCGTTTCTCCAAATTTGCCGCCCAAGGCCCGTGCTCTTTGCCAGCCCTGTTCCATCACTCGCACGGTAATGGGGTCCAGATTGAGTGCACTGTGGCTGTTCCACTCGGCGCGTTCAACCCAGCGCACGGCGTCAGCGTCCGAACCTGCCTTGAGCGTGCCGCCCGTAACCCTGCAAAGGTAGTCGGCGATTACAAAGTGGTAGCGAACCCGCTCCTGCTGGCGGTGGATGCGGTCAAGAAGCTCAACCAGCTCAACCGGCTCGACAACCAGTCCGGTCTCTTCCAGCACTTCGCGCGCTGCGCCCGCCGTGAGCGATTCGCCCAGCTCCAGCAATCCGCCCGGCAACGACCATCGCCCTTTGAGCGGCTCGTGCCCGCGCCGCACCAGCAATACACGGCCCTCGTGCACCACCACCGCGCCCACGCCCACCAGCGGCGCTTCAGGAAATTCTCTCTGCATCGCTTTTATCCGTTTCAATGAACGTCTTTACGATAACCCGCAGAGCGGCGGTGTCTGCAAACGCCGAATCCCCAGCGCGCGGCTATCATCGAATCAGCACAGGGTAATCGGAATGGGGGATTCGAATATGGCAGAGTACACGCTTCTGATTGACGGAATGCACTGCGGCGCTTGCGTGGCCCGTGTTGGCAAGGCGTTGCAATCTACGCCGGGAATCGTAGTCAACGAGGTGCGCGTGGGCGCGGCGCGGTTCACCTCCGACGGCGACGCCGCGCCTGTTGGCCAAGCCGTCGTCGACCAGGCCATAGGCGCAATTGCCAAGGCCGGCTACACCGCGCACCTGGAACAATAAGTGGCCTCCGCCCGCATCGAATCGATCACACTCCCCGTGCTGGGGATGACGTGCGCCTCCTGCCAGCATCACGTTGAAAAAGCGCTGCGCGAAACCGCCGGCGTCGAGTCAGTCCATGTGGACTTGATGGCTCACCGCGCCAGTATTGTCTTCGATGCGGCGCAGACTCAGCCCCAGCAACTGATTGAAGCTGTTCGCGGCGCGGGCTACGATGCCGTGCTGCCGCGCGCCAATGCGTCCGGCGCACCCGACCCCGACCGCAGCGATGAGTCCGCGCACAAGGCGGGAATCACGTTGGCGGCGGGCGCTCTCGCCATGCTGGCGGCCATGCCGCTCGGTTCGCCAATGGGCGAGCTCGATCATGCGCTCATGCGGCTCCTGCCCTGGCTTTATGCTTTGCCCGCCCAGGGTCTGCGCTGGTTCCTCGTGCTGATGACGGCCTGCATTGTTGCATGGGCCGGCCGCGGCATTTACTTGAGCGCTTTGCGCGCGCTCCGTCACGGCGCAACCAACATGAATACGCTGGTCGGTCTGGGAACCAGCGTGGCCTTCGCGTATTCGCTGTATGCAACCATCTGGCCCGCGCCCGGCCGCGGAATTTACTGCGATGCGGTTCTGCTGATTCTTGGATTTCTGCTGCTGGGCAAGAGCCTTGAGGCCCGCGCCAAGCGCCGCGCTCTGGCCGCGCTCGACTCGCTCTCGCGCCTGCGTCCCGCCACCGCGCGCCGCATTGCAAACGGCGTGCAGACCGTGGTTCCGCTGGCTGAGATTGCGCCCGGCGACAGTGTTCTGGTGTTGCCCGGCGAGCGGTTCCCGGTGGACGCAACCATTCTCGAAGGCCGCACCACTGTGGATGAGTCGATGCTTACTGGCGAATCCACGCCGCTCGATCGCGAGCCGGGAGGGCGCGTGCTGGCCGGCGCGCTCAACTACGACGGAGCCGTCGTGTGCCAGGCAACCTCGCTCGGCGAGTCGACCGTGCTGGCGCAGATTACGCGCATGGTCCAGCAGGCGCAGGGCTCGCGCGCGCCCATGGAGCGGCTGGCCGATCGCGCCAGCGCAATCTTCGTGCCCGTTGTGCTTGCTCTCTCGCTCATCACCTTTGCGGCGTGGCTCATCGCCGCGCATTCGCTCGAGCTTGCGCTGGCAAATACCGTTGCCGTGCTGGTGATCGCCTGCCCTTGCGCCATGGGCCTCGCCGTTCCCGCAGCGCTTACCGTTGCAGTGGGCCGCGGCGCACAGCTTGGCGTGTTGTTCAAAGGCGGAGAAGCTCTTGAACGGCTTGCGCATCTTGACGCGATTGTCTTGGACAAGACCGGCACGCTCACCGCAGGTCGTCCCGAGCTTGCGGCAATCCACGCGCTCGGAAAAAATGCCGAAGACGATCTTCTGCGTATTGCCGCTGCTGCCGAGGAGCGTTCCAATCATCCGCTGGCTCATGCCATCATCGGCTTCGCCGCCGGCCGCGGGCTCGAGTGGCCGCCGGCTGAGGATGTGCAGGTGATGCCGGGCCGTGGTCTCTCCGCACGCGTTGAAGGCCACGAATGTTTGCTCGGCAATCAGGCGCTGTTCGCCGAGTGGTTCATCCCTCTGCCCTCCGGCATTGCCGCGCCTGAGCTTGGCGTTACGCGGCTGTGGATGGCGCTTGACCACGTACCGGCCGCTTATTTTGACGCGCGCGATGCCCTGCGTCCCGACGCGCTTGAAGCCGTTGCGGCGCTGCGCGACGCGGGCCTCAGAGTCATCATGCTTACCGGCGATTCGCAGTTGGCCGCCGCTCCCATCGCCAGCCAATTGGGAATCACCGAGCTTGAAGCCGGCCTCGATCCCGCGGGAAAGCTCCGGCGCATTCGCGAGTTGCAGAAGTCCGGCCTGCGCGTGGCCATGGTGGGCGACGGCATCAACGACGCCGGCGCTCTGGCGCAGGCCGATGCGGGCATCGCCATGGGAACCGGCGCGGATCTGGCCCAGGAAGCCGGCGACGTGCTGCTCTTGCGCGCGCGGCCCTCGGCCATTCCGGCGGCGCTCGGCCTGGCGCGGCAAACGCTGCGCATTATGCGCCAGAACCTTGGCTGGGCCATTTTTTACAACCTGCTCGGCATTCCCCTGGCCGCCGGCCTGCTCTATCCGGCGTTCCACATTTTGCTTACGCCCTGGCTGGCCGCGGCGGCCATGGCTCTCAGCTCGGTCTGCGTCCTCGCCAACAGCCTGCGCCTGCGCCGCTGGCAGCCCGCGCAAACGGTCCGCGCAAGTTAAACTTGTTGCAGAGCCTCTGCAGTGCGCATCCTTACCCGCTACATCCTCGGTGAAATTCTCTCCAACACGCTCATCGGGTGCGCGTTGTTCACCTTCATCCTCTTCATGCCGTATCTGTCCAACATTCTGGACATGGTGGTGCGCAACAGCTCCACCTTTACGGATGCGGCAGAGATTATCCTCTTCACACTGCCCAATCTTTTCCGCGTAACCATTCCTATGGCGGTGCTGGTGGGCTTGCTGCTGGGGCTAAGCCGCATGGCGGCCGACAGTGAAATCATTGCTATGCGCGCGTCTGGCATGGGCATTGGCTACTTTGTCCGCGTTGCCTCCATTGTGGCCGTGTCCGGCACTCTTCTCGGCCTGGCCAACTCGCTCTACCTTGCTCCCCGCGCCAACCAGGGCATTCTCGATATGGAGCAGGAGCTTGAAACCTCGCAGGCTTCGTATCAAATCCAGCCGCGCGTTTTCCATGAGGAATTTAAGAACTTTGTTCTGTACGTGCAGAACGTGCGCTCCGGCACGGGCGCGTCCAACTGGGACCAGGTGTTCATGGCCGATGTTACCGATCCCACCGCGCCGCGCATCACCACGGCTGCTTCCGCCACAGTGGTCGGCGATTCAACGCAAGTGCTGCTCATGCGTCTGCGCAACGGCGCGCAGCACGACACGGTGCTCGACCAACCCGACCAGTACAACATCTCCGCGTTCACCTCGACGGACCGTCCACTCGAGCTGGGCGGACAAAACGATGTGCACCTGGGCCGCCGTGACACCGCCATCTACGCCTTGCCGCTCAGGGCATTGATCGAGCATGCCAAGGGGCCGGATGCGCGGCGATTCCAGATTGAACTGAATAACCGCTTTGCCTTCCCCGCCGCCTGCCTGGTGCTCATGCTCGTGGGCGTTCCGCTGGGCGTAACTTCGCGCCGGGGCGGAAAGAGTTCCGGTTTCGTCTACACGGTTCTGCTGGTTTTCCTCTACTACTTTCTCTCCGCCACCGGCACTGCTCTTGGGCGGCAAAACAAGGTTCCCGTGTTTCTTGCCGTATGGTCCGCGAATATTCTGTTTACTGCCGTCGGCATTTTTTTGTTATGGCAGATGGCCAGTGGCGGACGCGTTTTGAGCGCGATTTCGGCGTGGTTCGCGCGGTTTTCCAATGATAGGGATGGCGCAGTCAAAACCAACGGCGTTTCGCTTACGGGCTTCCTCGAACGGTTTCCGGTGTTGCCCAGGCAAAACAAGCCGCGCAATACATTTCCGCGGATTCTGGACGAATATGTAGTGCGCGAATTCCTCAACACGTTTCTGCTGGTGCTTTCGGGCTTTGTCCTGCTCATGCTTATCTTCACCTTCTTTGACCTGGTTGGAGATATTCTGCGCAATCACATTCCGCTTACCACGGTGGGCGCGTATCTGGTAAATCTCACGCCAGATATGCTCTATAACATCACGCCGCTGGCCGTGCTCATCGCCGTGCTCGTGACTTTTGGCGTGCTCAACCGCAACAGCGAAATCATCGCCATGAAGGCCACCGGCGTCAGCCTTTATCGGCTGGTAATTCCCATCGTCTCCATTGCGGCTGTTCTTTCCATAGGCCTGTTTTTGTTCGATCAGTACTACCTGCCGCAGGCCAACCGCAAGCAGGAGGCGCTGCGCAACATCATCAAAGGCAAGCCCCCGCAAACGGTCTCTCACCCTGAGCACAACTGGATCTTCGGCGAGCCGCGTCCCGGCGAGCCCGGCCGCATCTTCTACTACGAGTTTTACGATCCCGATCGCATGGAGTTTGCCAACCTGTCGGTCTTCGAGTTCGATCCGTCTACGTTTTCGCTTACCCGGCGCATCTTTGCGGCGCGCGTCTACCGCGATAAGCATGACGATGCATGGCAGTTCCAGGGCGGATGGGTGCGCGACATGAACACCGTTGAAACCACCAGCTATCGCGAGTTCAGGCAAACCGAGTTCTCTGAGATTCACGAGGCTCCCGGCTACTTCACCAAAGAGAACCTGCAGTCGCAGGAGATGAACTTCGGCCAGCTCGACTCCTACATCCACGATCTGCAGCAAAGTGGATTCGATACCATGCGTTTGCGTGTGGCGCTGTGGCACAAGCTCGCCTATCCACTCATCGCCATCGTCATGGCGGTGCTTGCTATCCCCTTCGCGCTCTTCATGGGCCGGCGCGGCTCGCTGTCTGCCATCGCCATCGCCATCGGCGTGGCGCTGGCCTACTGGGTTGTCGACAATCTGTTCGGCGCAATGGGAAATGTAAATTACCTGCCCGCCGCAATGGCCGCCTGGTCCTCTGACGCGCTCTTTGCGCTGGTGGGCGGCTATCTGCTTTTGCGTACTCCCACTTAATCCAGGTGTCGCGCCCCCGGCACGCCGCCGGCCTTCAAAACCGGCGTACCGGTACAATAGAAGCATGTTTCGCGATCTGGGTCCGCTCCTCCGCTACATGAAGCGCTATCGATGGGGATACGTTTGGGGCACGCTCTCCTGCGTGCTCACCAACGCCATCTGGGTCCAGTTTCCCACTGTGCTGGGAAGAGCCGTGAACAAGATTGAGCAGGGAACTACGCGGGAGCAGGTGCTGCTTCTCGCCGGTCTGCTCGTCGCCATCTCGCTCGTCAAA